>DATDHK010000213.1:0-3849 GCA_036521635.1 Bryobacteraceae bacterium
ATGGAAACGGAATCGCGATTACGGGAACGAGCAGCACCAATGCTTCGGTTATTATTACCGCGCTAAACGCGCAAACTTGTTGCGCCAGCGTGGCGGGTACGCGCGTTACGCCGGACAATCCGGCGGCGCCCGGCGAAGTGATTTCGATTTTCGCCACCGGTATCGGCTTGGTGAATGCGGGCGACGGCTCGAGCGTAGGCGTCACCGGCCAAATTTTTCTGGGGCCCGCTTTCAACACGCCGGGCGTGCCGGTGGACAATGCGCAAGTGGGGGGCCTGACCGCCAACGTTCTGAACGCCGGTCTGGCGCCGGGAACGGTGGGCACGTACCAAATTGACCTGCAGATCAGCGATCAATTGAAGACCAATCCGAATACGCAGCTATACATCGCGCAAAGCGTCTTCACCAGCAACATCGTCACCATACCGGTGGTTGCCCCCACTCCGGCGGCTGCGGCCCCCGAGCAAGCCGCGCGCCCGAACGCCCGAAAACCAAACCGGCGCGGCTCGGCTCGAAAAACATCGAATCTGAGCCGCGACCGGTAAATCGTGGAGCGGACACTCTGTGTCTGCGGCGGCGAGAATCGTCTCGATGCGTCCGCCTGTCTTGCCCCCAACCTAAAGTACTGACTCGCTCCCGCCGATCTGAGCCGTATAATCATGGTCAGCATCACGCGACTGTTCCGTCTTGGTATTCGCTTTGCCGTCTGGGT
Organism: Bryobacteraceae bacterium; assembly: GCA_036521635.1. GTDB lineage: Bacteria > Acidobacteriota > Terriglobia > Bryobacterales > Bryobacteraceae > Palsa-89. The sequence continues at coordinate 713 of DATDHK010000213.1, forward strand.
CGACCCTTACGTGAAAGAGTGGCAACGTCGGCGTCACCACCATCGGGTACAGGGCCAGCAGCATTTGGCATCCCGTAATTGGATTGAAGCCGAGAAGCACCTGAGCCTGGCTCTGGACGAGCGGCGTCACGCGGTCAAGAGGCGTCTGGACCTGTTGCTGGACCTCGAGCAGGCGCAGCGCCGCCAGCGCAAATTCACGGAGGCCGAACAGACCGCCCGCGCGGCGCTCGATCTGGCGGCGAAGGCGCGCAACCACTCCGGGCAATCGCGAGCGATGGAAGCGCTGGTGGAGATCCATCTCGACCAGGGCAAATGGGCCGAAGCCGAGCAGACCACTGCCGAGATCGCGCGTTTGGAACGGACCAGGCCGAATCCCGACCACGCCCGGCTGGCTAAGAGCTCGCGCAAACTTGGAACCGCATTGTTGAACAGCGGGCGCAAGGCCGAGGCGCTGGCGGCGTTCCACCAGTCCGCCAAACTTTGTGAGGAGACCCACGGGGCGAACCATGGCGAGACTGCCGCCAGCTTCGTCGAGCTCGGGATGCTTTACCGCCAGCATGGGGACCATGCGGAGGCTCAGCGACACCTGCGGCGAGCGCTGGAGATTCACCAGACGCTAGCGGGTCCGGAGTCGAGTGAAGCGACTCAGGATCTGTATCACCTGGCGGCGTCGCTCGCGGAGTCGGGCGATCTGGATGGCGCGGTGGCGGAATATGAAAAGCTGCTGGCCATGAAAGACCGGCAAGTGGGCGGCAATCGGGAAGAGACCGCGGAGGCGCAGGTGCGGCTGGCAGTCCTATATATGAACGCCAGGCGTCCGGCGCCGGCTTACGAGCTGCTGATGCTGGCCGTCCCTTTCCTGGAACGCCAGGGAGGCGAGCGGCTGCTGTTGGCGATGGAGACCATGGCTTGCGTCCAGGAGCAAATGGGGCGTATCGAAGATGCGAAGCACTGGCGCGAGAGAGTTGCCGGCGTGACCTTGCCGGTGGAAAAATGATGCACAATCGAAGTGTTGGAGGTGCACATTGGGATTCCGCAACTCGCTGGCCGCTCTTCTTTGTTTCGCAGGCGTAGGTCTGCAGGCTCAACCGCTGACGCGCATGTCCTTCGTGCGGGCGTTTGGACAATCCACCGTATCCGTTAAGCCCGACTTGGCGCGAGTCCAATTCAGCGTGGTTACGCAAGCATCGACGGCTCAGGATGCATCCAGTCAGAACGCCACGCGGACCAGCAACGTGCTCAGCCAACTTCAGACGCTGCTGGGCCCGAACGCCGATATTCAAACAGTGGGCTATTCGATGTCGCCCAACTACAATTACCCGCCGGGCGGCGGCACGCCCACGCTGGTCGGCTATACGGTTTCGAATACGGTTCGCGTCACGACCAGCGATCTTTCGATCACCGGGAAGATCATCGACACCGGCGTGCAAGCGGGCGCGAACCAGGTATCGGGTCTGCAATTCGGGCTCAAGGACGACCAGCCGGTGCGTGCGCAGGCATTGCGTTTGGCCACCGCGCAAGCCAAGGCCCATGCCGACGCCATGGCCGCCGGCGCGGGACTGCACAGCGGTGGATTCCGCTCCATCGAAGAAGGCATCGCGGTGCAGTCGGGTACTTTTCCGGCCGCGGGAGGTACGGCCACTACCACGCCGATCGTCACTGGGCTGGTGGATATTGAGGCGAGCGTAACTATTGAGGTGGATTTAGTGCCGTAAAGTGGTGCGGGTGTTCTCAAAGGGGAATCCACAGGAGACGACCGATCCACGCTTCGCCTCGCTAGCGCTCCAAATCAGGGTGAGTTCCTCAATCGCGTCCGTAATCGGAATCGCTTTGCCGTAGCAGAACAACTCCGGGGCTGTGAACGCGGCTCGCGTAGCTGGCGAAATGTGCCGGCATCGTACGACGGTCCTGGCTAACGAGAATTCGTCCAGAGTCAGCGCAGATCCGGAGGACGTCGGGGTCTGTTAGTCCCTCGAGCCGCGCTTGGGCCGCCGTCCAGATGTCGATTTCTGGGGCGGCGCGGCGCAAGCCTCTAAGAATGCGCCCATCGAGATCGGCGTCAGCCTGGAATTTCACTCGCATGGCGAGCGCGCTGCAGCTTCGCGATCAATTCGGCGTTCGTCTTTCGCGATTGTTCGTGTTGCGCCTGGACTGCGCGCTGCCCTTGGGTGAGGTACGTATCGATCTCTTTCTGGTTTCCCAGGTAAAATGCAAGCGCGCCGTGTACTTGTTCGAGGGTCAAAGCCGGATAGCATTCAACCATGCTCTCGACCGACAGCCCCTCACGGAACAGATACACGAGTGAATCAAGAGAGACACGCGTGTCTCCGATCCGATATGCGCCTTCGATGTAGGTTACGTATTCCCTCGGCATGAATCACCGCAGTCTCAAGGTCACATGTTAGACTCTCCAACGCAAGGCAATCACGAGAATTCACCCAGCTTGGGAAATGAATCCTTACGGCGATTCGTCGCGGAACGCGATTACGGCCCGGTTAAATACGAAGTGATCATGCCAACAAGGTTGCCGGAGTCCGATAGGCCGCCATGTTTTGCGGCTTAGGATGTGGTCGCATCGGTAGGCGGCGCGAGCCGCTGACAGATGAAGGGAAAGCAATGGCGCGACTACTCAAACTCAACCTTGACAAACGCATTGTTGAGCGGCGATTGCCAGCAATCGCCGGCCGGTCAGAAAAATTTGAAATAATTGAGTCTGGTACGAATAGAATGAAAAAATGTACGCACACGAGTCAAATCCAGGATGTCAAACCGCATACCCGCGGATGTGAGGACTGCTTGAAAATCGGCGATACTTGGGTTCATCTGCGCTTGTGCATGATCTGTGGCCACGTGGGTTGCTGCGATTCGTCGAAAAACCGGCACGCGACCAAACACTTCCACGCAACCGCGCATCCCATCATGAGATCGATCGAGCCAGGCGAAGATTGGGGCTGGTGTTTCGTTGACGAGGTGGCCCTTGATTTCGCCTGATTGGCCCGCGCTTCCCTTCCCGGAATGGGAAAGCACTTGCGACACGCTCCACATGTGGACGCAAATCGTCGGCAAGACGCGTCTGGCGCTCACGCCGCTCGAGAATCATTGGTGGAACGTTGTTCTGTACGTCACCCCGCGCGGAC
>DATDHK010000214.1:0-3031 GCA_036521635.1 Bryobacteraceae bacterium
CGTCGAAAATAAACTTGGCCGGCGCGTCCGAGTAGCCGGACGTGCGCAAGGGCCACTGGCGGTTGTAGAGGTTGAGCTCCGGGGAGACGGAGCGCAAGTCCATGTTGGCGTCGAAATAGGCGTCGAGCGTGCCGGCGTCGCGCCAATAGACCGGCGCGCCGGCCGGATCGCCGGGGATGCGATTGGTTTGAAAATCGTAGGCGAACATGTCCGCGCGGCCGATCAATCCCGGCAGAATGTCGCGCCCGAAGTCGTGCGAGCTGTGCTCGTTCTCTCCATCCGCGCGCAACTCATCCAACAACACCTTGGTGGTGAAGATGTAATTCCCCATGGATGCGTAAACGCGATTGGGGTCGCCGGGCATGGTAGGCGCATCCGCATTTTTTTCGTGAAAGCCCGAGATCAGTCCGTCTTCCCTGGTTTCAACGACTCCGAACTCGGCAGCCTGTTCTTTTTCGACGGGAATCGCCGACACGGTTACCTGCGCGCTGCGGGCGACGTGAAATTCCACCATCTCGCGAATGTTCATGCGATAGATATGGTCGGCGCCGAAGATGGCCACCACGTGCGGCTCGGCCTGCTCAATGAGATTGATGTTTTGATAGATGGCGTCGGCGGTCCCGCGATACCAGTCTTCGCCGGGCGAGCGCATCTGGGCGGGAACGGGAATGATGAAGTGATTCCGCAGCAGGCTGGACGCCTCCCAACCCTCGCGCAAGTGCTGCAGCAAAGACTGGCTCTTGAATTGAACCAGAACGTAAATGGAATAGATGCCCGAGTTGACCAGATTGCTGAGGACGAAATCGACGATGCGGTAGCGGCCTCCAAACGGAACGGCGGGCTTCGCGCGTTCCTTCGTCAGCGGATAGAGGCGGGTCCCTTTGCCCCCAGCCAGCACAAAAGCAAGCACACGCAATTGCATGGTGACAGCCGCCTTATTTACTGAAGAGGGAGCGCAGCCACGCGCCCACGTGCAGGTGCCGGCCGGGGCACTCCGGCCACGGCGAGTAGCTGATCGTCTTCGTTTTTCGCTCCACCCAAAGAGGCACCGGCTGTTGGGCGTTCTTGTAATCGATGCGAATCACCACGCCGGACCCGCAGGATTGCGACAGCCCGATGTGCGCGGAAGACTCGTCGGCATGCGTGCTCTTCGGACCCCAATCCTCCAGGAACCGGTTGAACGGATAATCGCGGCACGGACTCGCTTCGGTGCATCCCCACATGCGATATGCGCCCTGATAATCCTGGGCGGCCAGCGACGCCACAAACGCCTTGGCTTGTTGCTGCTCGCTGTGATTTTTGAAAACCGCGTAGAAAATGAGCGCTGCCAGCACCGCGGAAAAAAATGAAATGGACCCGAGCTTGATCAGCCGGACTCGTTTGGCGCGCCGTTCTTCCGACGCCCCGTAGTCTTCCAGGTAGCTGGACATCGAACTACGGTTATTTTACCGGATAGGCTTTGTCGTAAGCAGCCACGGCTTCGGCGGTCAGATCGAGACTGGCCTTGTAGTAGATCGTGTTGCTGGTATCGATGACAACGTCCAGGCCTTTCGCATCGGCCAGTTTCTTCACAATTTCCTGCATGTGAGTACCGGAGCGCTGCAAAATGTCGTTGCGGTCGCGATCGACATCGGCCTGAAGATCGTCCTGCAAACGCTGCAAATCCCGCTGCTTTCTCTGCCCCAGGGTGTTCAGTTCCTGCTCGCCGACCTGGTTGAGCTTGCCGCTCTGCAGTTGTGTTTGGATATCCTGAAGTTCCTTCGTCAGCCTGGCCATGGCATCCTGGCGGGGCTTGAACTTGGCTTCCAGATCCACCTGAGCTTTTTTGATTTCCGCGGTTTCGAGAATGGCCCTTTGCGAATTCACCACGGCCACCTTGGATTGAGCGGCGCCGATGCCCACCGAGGCCATCGCTACCAGAAGAGTGCAAGCGAGCTTGTTCATTTTACGAGAACTCCCAGAATTTCATCCTCACGGAGAATCAAATACTCTTCCCCGTCGATTTTCACTTCCGATCCCGAATACTTTCCAAAGAGAATCCGGTCGCCCGCCTGGACGTCGATGGCGGCGCGCTGGCCGTCTTCCATCAGTTTGCCGCTCCCAACGGCGATCACTTCGGCCTGGTGCGGTTTTTCTTTCGCGCTGTCCGGGATGATGATGTTGCCGCGCATCGATTCCTGTTCTTCCAGACGGCGAACGAGCACGCGGTCGTGCAGCGGACGAAGGTTCATGATCTAGCTCCTGTCGCTAACTTTAAAGAGGTTTGGGAATGGCGGACTAAACAATTAAGCGACTACCTACAGGTCATTAATATATCACAGATCAGGTCTGGCCAAGCCAGTCCGGCCGGCTCACCGCTTTCCACTTGGCGCGGATGGCTGCAAAGCGCTCCGGCGCGAGCGGGCCGTCTTTCAGAAGGTCCGAATTTTCCTTCCAGCGGCCCGGTTTGGTGGTTCCCACGATGGCTGTGTGGACGCCGGGCACGGAGAGTGTGAAGCGCAGGGCGGTCGAGACGGCTTGCTGGAAATGGTCTTTCAGGAAATCGTAATCGAGTTTGTGAAACCGCTCCCAATACGTTTGATAATAGGCATCCGGCTTGGAATCGTGCGTCCAGATGGCGTTGGCGATGGGGCGTTTGGCGATGACTCCCATGCCGTGTTTATGAGCCGCCGGCACGGCCAGCTCCAGGGCTTCCTGGTCGGCGATGCTCACGGAAATCTGAAGCGTGTCGAAGGCACCGGATTCCACGGCGTAGAGCGCGGCGTGGCTGTCGCCGCTATAGCCGATGAAACGAGTCTTGCCTGAGTCGCGGGCCTTGCGGACAACGTCGATAACGTCGCCCTTCCGGAGTTGGTCCTCGGTGCAGGAATGTAGTTGCAGCAGATCCACGCGGTCCGTTTTGAGGCGCTTCAAGCTGCGATCGATGGTCTCCGTCATCTTCTTCGGGTTCCAGTGGTCACCGTCGCCATCGTGGCCGCACTTGGTGAAAAGAAAATATTCGTTGCGGCGGTGGGCCACCGTCTGGCCGATC
>DATDHK010000215.1:0-2115 GCA_036521635.1 Bryobacteraceae bacterium
CAATCATGAACTTCTGGCAGTTATCGAAGTCGTCAAAGTACAGGATCGCTTCTTGAAGTGTCTTTGGCATCTTGCTCATGAATCAAGTATGCCCTAAACCGCCTGGTCAGTCAAGTTAATTATTGCCTTAAGTAAGATCGCTGGCTTTGAGGCCTTGCCGCGCGCCGTGTCGGATGTGGAGAATGTCCACTTCCTTCGGCCTCTCTGCGACGCGATAGATCACGCGATAAATGTGTGGTCTGTTGCCATAAAGGAGATGTCTTAAGTCTTCGTTTTCGGGTGTCGCCGGTGATCGATACCGGTTATCTCGCAGGCTTCGGATCGCTTGCCTGAGGCCGCGATACCAGGCTAAAGCCGCCGGAGAGGACCCGGAATTAATCTGGCGATAGAGGCCGAAGAGGTCTCGCCCTGCACGAGGTGTAATCTTAACTCGAAATGCCATGCGCGGCTTCGAATTCGACAAAGAACTCCTCGATGTCGCGGCCTTTGCCTTGCTTTGCCTCTTCGAGCCCCTGGCGTATGCCTTCGTAAGAGTCGGCACGGGCAGCGATGTCAAGCAGGCGCTGATAGGCTGCTGCGTCTTGTACGATGGCTTCCGCCTTACCCTTGACAGTGAGGACAACGGGCCGCTTGCTCTTCTTGAGCTGTTTCATGAAATCGCCGGAGCGGCGGCGGAAGGTAGTTAGCGATTGAATGTCTTTGGTGATGTCAAGCACGAAGGTATCTCATAACTATTGAAGCACCTTTCTAGGTGCGCAGGGTAAGGGACTCTAGTTGGTATCGGAACCAAGAAACGGTTCCAGTCCCTCTCCCATTGCGAGCAACAGATTTTCCTCCAGCGGCCTCCCGACTATTTGCAGCCCGACCGGCAGCCCCGCCGATTCGCCGCACGGAATCGCCAGCGCGGGAAAGCCCAGCACGTTGATGCCGCGGACCAGTCGAGTGTTGGCCAGCCGGCTGTCTTGCTTTTCACCATCGAGCTCCACTTGTTTCTGGCCCACGAGCGGCGCCGTGGTCGCCGTCGCCGGCGTGAAGAGACAATCGATGGTTTTGAAGAGCGCGTGAAAGTCGTCCGCCAGCATTTTTCGGATCCGCTGCGCATTGACGTAGTCGATCGCTGGAACCAGCCGCCCCTGATCCAGTAGCGATAAAACATCCGAGCCGAAATCTTCCCGCCGGTGGATGTACGGTGCATAAAGAGCGGATGCTTCGGCCAGCAGGATCACGCGGCCGGCCGCATTCAGGGCATCCACGTCCGGCACTCGCACCGGGATCACTCGCGCACCCAACTGCTCCGCCGCGGCGGCCGCCTTGCGAACGGCGGCGCAAACATCGGCGGCGACTTGCGTGAAGTAGAAGTTTTCCGGCAATCCAATTCGAAGATCTTTAAGATTCGCGGGAGCCGGCTTGCGGGGCACATCGCCCGCCATCGCTTCGAAGCTGGTCCGGACGTCGCCGACCGTTCGCGCGATCGGTCCAACGTGATCCAGGCTGAAGCCCAGCGGTTGAATGCCCGCGCGGTCCACCAGTCCGTAGGTCGGTTTCAGACCCGCCACTCCACAGAACGCGGCGGGTATGCGAATCGATCCACCGGTGTCGGTGCCCGTCGCCATGAAAGCCATTTCCGAGCCCACCGCGGCCGCCGAACCGCCACTCGATCCGCCGGGCGACCGCTCCCGATCCCGCGGATTCCGCACCGCGCCGAAGTGCGGATTGTCGGACGTGACGCCGTAGGCCAGCTCGTGCAGTCCAGTCTTGCCCACCGTCACCGCGCCCGCGTCGGCCAGCTTGCGGACAATCGGCGCATCCGAATCGGGAACAAAATCGGCGAACAGTTTTGAGCCGGACGTGGTGCGTACGCCCTTGGTCCGGATCAGATCCTTGTGCGCGATCGGAATCCCGTGCAGCGGACCACGGTCCACGCCGGCCGCCAGTTCCCGATCCAATTCCCGCGCGCGCGCAAGAGCGCTCTCTCCGGTGACCGTGATGAACGCATTCAATCCGGGATTGTGCCGCGCGATTTGATCGAGAGCATGTTGTGTGAGCTCGCGCGACGAGACCTGGCGCGAACGAAGGGCGCTGGCGGCTTCCTGAATGGTCACTCGCCATCCTCTT
>DATDHK010000216.1:0-2378 GCA_036521635.1 Bryobacteraceae bacterium
ACACCGGCGACAGCACCGTGTCGGTCGAGTCCGTCCCGACGCCGGCCATCGGTCCCGGCGAATTGCTGATCCGCGTCGAGAGCTGCGGCATCTGTCACACCGATCTCAAAAAGATCGAATACAACCTGTTGGCCCCGCCGCGCATCTTCGGCCATGAAACCGCCGGCGTGGTGGCGGCGGCGGGCAGGGAAGTCCGCGGATTCCAGGTGGGCGACCGCGTCATCGTCTTCCACCATATTCCGTGCCTGGAATGTTTCTATTGCCGCCACAAGTTGTACGCGCAGTGTCCGGTCTACAAAAAAGTGGGCGTCACGGCAGGCTTCGAGCCCGCCGGCGGCGGATTTTCGCAGTACGTGCGCGTGATGGATTGGATCGTTCACAGCGGAGTCGAAAAAATTCCGGATGGCGTTCCGTTCGACCGCGCCTGCTTTGTCGAGCCGGTGAATACTTGCCTCAAAGGCGTCATCCAGTTGAGCCCCCAGCCGGAGGATGTCGTTGTAATACTTGGCCAAGGGCCCATCGGTTTACTTTTTACAATGCTGGTAAAGCGCTCGGGCGCAACGATGATCGCGACGGACGCCATGCCGTACCGCCGCGAGTTGGCGACCCGTTTTGGAGCGGCCGCCGCTTTCGATCCTCGCGATCCGAGCCTGCTTAGCCGTATCATGGAGATGACGGGCGGCCGGGGAGCCGATCTCGTCATCGTGGCTGCTTCGGCGAGTGGTATTGTCGAACAGGCAGTGCGCTATTCTCGTCCAGGGAGCCGTATACTTTTGTTCGCTCAAACGTCACACCAGGAACGTGTCGAAGTCTCCGGAGCCGATGTTTGCGTCGGAGAGCGCGTCATCTTCGGCTCTTACAGCGCTTCCGTCGATCTTCAAAAGGAATCCGCGGATCTTGTCTTTAGCGGCGCTTTGCCGGTGGAGGACCTGGTTTCGCACCGCTTTGCTTTGAACGAGATACGTCTGGGAATTGCCCTGGCGTTGCATCCTGAGCCTAAATCGTTGAAAATCATAGTTCAGCCTCAGAGGTGGTCTTAGTGAACACGCAGATGATAGCTGCCGTGCTCTACGGCAAGGAGAACTTGCAGATAGAGGCGGTGTCAGTACCGAAGATTGAGAAGGGCGACGTGCTGGTGCGCGTACAGGCTGCCCTCACGTGCGGTACCGACGTGAAGGTGTTCCGCCGCGGCTATCACGCCCGCATGATCGTTCCACCCGCGCTTTTTGGACATGAGCTGGCCGGCGATATCGTCGCCATGGGTTCGGAAGTGAAGGGTTTCCGCGTGGGCCAGCGAGTGGTTGCGGCCAACTCCGCGCCCTGCATGCAGTGTTTCTATTGCAAGCGCGGCAACGAAAATCTTTGCGACGATCTGCTGTTCAACAACGGCGCTTACGCCGAGTACATCCGCATCCCTTCCAGAATCGTCGAGCGCAATATGTACGAAATTCCCGCGCACGTCACTTATCAGGATGCCGCGTTGATCGAGCCGCTGGCTTGCGTGATGCGCGGCTTGGATGAGACCTCCATCCGTCCCGGCGATACGCTGACGGTGATCGGATTGGGCCCCATCGGTTTGATGTTTGTGCGGCTAGCCAAAGCGTACGGTGCGCGCGTCATCGCCATCGGCCGCCGCAAAACACAGCTAAGCCGCGCAGCCGAAATGGGCGCTGATGAAACACTGACGTCGGGCGAAACGGAAGCGACGGCCAGAAAGGTTCGCGATCTGACCGGCGGGCGCGGCTCGGATGTCGCCATCGAAGCGGTGGGCCAGCCGGAAGCCTGGGAGACGGCGGTGAAACTGCTGCGCCGCGGCGGCACGGTGAACTTCTTCGGCGGCTGCCCCAACGATAGCCGCATCAGTCTGGACACGTCCCTGCTGCACTATTCGGAAATCACCTGCAAGGCAAGTTTCCACCATACGCCCGCGCATATCCGCAAAGCTCTGGAATTTGTCAGCCGAGGCGTGATCACCGCGCGCGATTTCGTGAACCGCGTCGAGCCGCTGGCCAACCTGCTGGAAGTGATGCGGCACCTGATGAGCCACAACGGTCACATGAAGACCGCGATCATACCCTAGTAGGGCAGGATGGCATCCTGCCGCCGATTGAAAATCGGCCTGTTGCTTGGAAAAGTACAGTACACTAATGCCGCTAGCCCCCAAAGATTACGTCCACTCCACAGCGGCGCTGGAGCGTTCCTACACTAAACCGGAAGCCGAGCAATACACCCGCTGGCTGGCAACCCAGCACTACGAGAATTTCCACGTAGTAACATTCCTGCTCCCAAAGCGCCTGCACCAGGATTTCTACAACGTCTATTCCTTCTGCCGCTGGGCGGACGATCTGGGCGACGAAATCGGCGATCCCGCCGAGAGC
>DATDHK010000217.1:0-15358 GCA_036521635.1 Bryobacteraceae bacterium
GATTGTAAATCGGCCTGTCCTGTTAAGCTTCGAAGCAACAGGCCGATTTTCAATCGGCGGCAGGATGCCATCCTGCCCCACAGCCCCGAAAATAAAATAGGGGACATGCGCAAGCGGCTCATCTTCGGTTCCGGCCTCGTACTGCTCGCCATTCTGCTTACGCTCGTCGTCTCGCAAGGTTCCTTCAAGAGTCCGTTCGCTCCGTCCGGCATCGAGCAAACCTATCTGTTTTGGGCCGTCTCCACTCTCATTTTCATTCTTACGGTGATGCTCGGATTCATTCTGTTCCGGACCGCCGTCAGGCTGTATATCGAGCGGCAGGCCAATCGCCCAGGTTCGCACATCAAATCCAGGTTGATCGGCGGCGCACTCGCGTTGAGTGTGCTCCCGGTTTTCTTCCTGGTGTTGTGGAGCTTTTACGTGCTGAACCGGAATCTCGAAAGCTGGTTCAGCCGGCCCGCGCGCGGCATCAACATCGATCTGACCCAGGTGGGATCGGCACTGGATCAGGAAGTGCGCGACAAGCTGACCGCGCAAGGCCACTGGCTGGCGCTGCTGTCGCTCGGCGAAAATCCGGACGCTTACCAACGCTTTTGCGCCGCAAATCAGATTGAACGCGCGGAGATCGAGAACCCCAAGGGCGTCAGGCGTGTTCTCTGCTTACAAGCGAAAATGCATGATGGCGAGGTGTACACGGCCTTACTGCAGACCGATCAAGGGATGCTCACTCTGACAGCCCGCCAGCCGTTAAATCTCGCGGTCAAACAGGCCGAAATTGAGCGCTACGTGGCCGAATACAATCGCCTGTCGGTGGACCGCAAGGCGTTCCGCAGCATGTACCTCCTGCTCCTGGGATTGATCACTTTGTTTATTTTGTTCTTCGCTATTTGGATCGCGCGCTACATGGCCGGACAGATCAGTACGCCTATCACGGCGTTGGTGAAGGCGGCCGAACAGATCCGCAAGGGCAATCTGGGTTATCGCTTTCATGTCGACGCCATCGACGAGATGGCCACGCTGGTGAAGGCCTTCAATGAAATGACCGAGGCGCTGGAAGCCAACAGCAAAGAGCTGGAGTCGCGGCGCCGGTTCACCGAAGCGATTCTCGAGAGCATCCCCACCGGCGTCATTTCGCTGACGTCCGATGGCCGCATTCAGCGCGTCAATCGTGCGTTGCGAGGGATTTTCCCCGAAGAGCAGGTCGCGCGGGCGGCGCGGCTCAGCGACTTGTTTTCGCGCGAGGATACGGCCGAGATCCGCTACCTGATGAATCGCGCCCGGCGAACCGGCGTGGCGGGCACGCAGCTAGAGTACAAGGCCGAGCACCGTGTGCTGCATCTCGCGCTCACCGTGGCCGCGCTGGACGAGCAGCGGAGTTCGGGCTTCGTATTGGTGTTGGAAGATACCAGCGAATTGCTGCGAGCGCAGAAGTCGGCTGCGTGGCACGAAGTGGCGCGGCGTGTTGCGCACGAGATCAAGAATCCGCTGACGCCGATCGCTCTCTGCGCGGATCGCATTGGGCGCCAACTGGAGCGGGCCGAGCAGACCGCCGACACGCGGCGCATCCTGAAGGAATGCTCGGCAACAATCGCGCGCGAGGTGGAAAGCGTCCGCACGCTGGTGGACGAGTTCTCGCAATTCACGCGCTTCCCCGCCGCGCAGCCCGTGCCGTCGGAGCTCAACGAAATAATCGAAAACGCATTGTTGGTTTTTGACGGCCGCCTGGATGGCATTGTGCTTGAAAAGGAATTGGCCCGCGGATTGGCCCCGGTGAATATCGATCGCGAGCAGTTCAAGCGCGTGGTCGTCAACCTGGTGGACAATGCCGCGGAATCGATGCAGGATTCACTCGTCAAGCGGCTTTATATTGCAACCCGGCCTACCGAGGCCGACTCCGTGGAATTGATTGTGGCCGACACCGGCTGTGGTGTTTCCCGTGAAGATAAGGAAAAACTTTTCCTGCCATATTTTTCGACGAAAGGGCGGGGAACCGGACTCGGACTTGCGATCGTGAATCGCATTTTGGCCGATCACGACGCCACCATACGAATAGAAGACAACACGCCGGAGGGCGCGCGCTTCATCGTGGACCTGCCCATCATTGCCTCGGCTGACGCGGCGGCGAATGGCGCCGAGGTTTCCGCCGCCGAAAGCCGTTCATGAAGATCGCGCGCATTTTGATCGTCGACGACGAGCCGCTGATCCGCCAGTCGCTGGCCGGCGTTCTCGATGACGAAGGCTATCACACGCACGCCGTCGCCACCGGCGAAGAATGCTGCGAAGAATTGGGGCGCGCGTCCTACGATCTGGTGCTGCTGGACGTTTGGCTGCCCGGAATGGACGGCCTGGAAACGCTGGCGCGCGTGCAGGAGATTCCATTCGCCAATCGGCCGGTGGTGGTGATTATCTCCGGGCACGGGACTATCGAAACCGCCGTGAAGGCCACCAAGTTGGGCGCGTTCGATTTTCTCGAAAAGCCTCTCACCATCGAAAAAGTTACGGTTGTGGTGAAGAACGCGCTGCAGCAGCGCAAGCTTGAATTAGAGCTGGAACGGTTCAAGGAAGATGGCCGCAATCGTTTGCGGATTATCGGCGAGAGTGTGCCCATGAAGGCGCTGCGCCAGCAGCTTGGCTTGATGGCTGCCACCAACGGCCGGGTATTGATTTACGGCGAGAGTGGCGCGGGAAAAGAGTTGGTGGCGCACGCCATCCACGGTTATAGCGCGCGCGCGTCGGAGCCGTTCATCGAAGTGAATTGCGCCGCGATTCCCGAGGACTTGATCGAGAGCGAATTATTCGGCCACCGCAAGGGCAGTTTTTCCGGCGCGCTGGAAGACAAGATCGGTAAGCTGCAGAAGGCCGACGGCGGAACATTATTCCTGGACGAAGTGGGCGACATGAGCCTGAAGACACAAGCCAAATTGCTGCGCTCTTTGGACGAGCAACGCTTCGAGCCGGTGGGCGCGGAGACATCCATTCAAGTGGATGTGCGGGTAGTGGCGGCCACCAACAAGAATTTGGAAGACGAGATCGATCGCGGGAATTTCCGGGAAGATCTGTTTTACCGGCTGAACGTGATTCCTTTTCATGTGCCTCCGCTGCGGGACCGCATTGAGGACGTGCCGCTGCTGGCCGACCATTTTCAGCGGGAATTCACCATGGCGTACGGGCGCAAACCGAAGGAGTTGACGCCCGAGGCGTACGAGGTGCTGAAGGAGCATCGCTGGCCCGGCAATGTCCGCGAACTGCGGAATCTGATGGAGCGCATTGTCATCATGAATCCGCAGGTGCGCATCGATGCGCGGCATATCCCGGTGAATCATGGCAAGCGGGCGGCGTCCGACCGTCCGGCCGAACGCTCGGGCAGTCTCCAGGAAGTGCGCGCCGCGGCAGAGCGCGAATATATTCTGAAAACGCTGGATGAAACCAAGGGCAACGTCACCAGAACGGCCGAGGTGTTGGGCCTGGAGCGCAGCAATCTCTACCGGAAGATGAAGGCGCTGGGCATCGCGCCGCCGTAGCGTGTCTACTTTAGATGACACCCCAGGCAAGTAAATTTCCTGCCGTGACAGACGGCGCACGATTGCAAATCCAGGCCGAGGTTTTTATTCGTGTGTGTATCAAGGAACCCGGCGACATGACTCGCGGGCTTCAACTGTGCGCCTTTGGGGTGGCAGAATGCGCAGCTATCCGGTGGATCAATCGTGTTGTGGCATACCAGGCAATCGGCCATTTGCGGCATGTTCGCCGCGCTCACGTGGTCGGAATCTTCTAAACCGCGATGACATGCTGCGCAGACATTCGTGGAATTCAAGAATGGACGAATGCGATCGCCTCGGCCGAGGTAGGCGCCCTTGTCGATGGCGGCGGCAATCACCGGCGCCACATTGCCCAGCTTCAGGTGTTTCTTGTGACTGAATTCTTTGAGTGGCGGAGTTTGGGCGCCAAGCGTTGCGATGGCGAGCAGGCAGCAGCCGGCGACTCTAGCCCTTGTAATAAATCCGCCAGATTTTCTTACCGCCATCGTCCGTGACCAGGATGCTGCCGTCCGGCAATTGCAGGATTGCTACCGGCCGGCCCCAAACTTCGCGCGAGTCCGGCGTTAGCAGCCAGCCCGTCATGAACTCGCGAACCGGGCCGCTCGGCTTGCCGCCTTTGAATGGCACAAACGCCACCTCGTAGCCGACGCGCTTCGAACGGTTCCAGGATCCGTGCATCGCCAGAAAAGCCCCGCCCTGGTACTCCGCCGGAAACTGCTTGCCGGTGTAAAACAGAAAATCCAGCACCGCCACGTGCGACTGCAAAAGGATATCGCCGGCGATGGTCTTGGCCACCAGGTCCGGCCGCTCGCCTTTGTGGCGCGGTTCTTCGTGCGGGCCGGCATAGGCGTACGGCCATCCGTAAAACGCGTCCTTCTGAATGTGCGTGAAGTAATCCGGCACCAGATCGTCTCCCAAAGCGTCCCGTTCCTGAACGGCGGCCCATAGCGTATCGCTGTTCGGATACCAATGCAAGCCGATCGGATTGCGAGTTCCAGCGGCGTAGATTTCATGTCCGCTGCCGTCCGGATTGAAACGGTTGATGGCCGCGCGCATCGCGTTTTCACCGGTATTTACGTTTGAGCCGGAGCCTATGCCGACGTACAGTTTTTCGCCTTTGCGGTCGAACAGCAGGCTGCGCGTCCAGTGGCTGGGCGTGAATTCTTTCAGCGAAGCGATTTCCTGGCCGGCGCCGGCAGTCATGTTCTTCGCGTCGTATTTATAGCGCTTGATGGATGTCTGTTCTCCGACGTAGAGATAGTCTTTCCAGATCGCGAGACCGTAAGGACGCGTAAGGCCGTCCAGAATCTGCTTGCGCTCCGGTTTTTTGTAGCTCTTGTTTTTGTCCACCAAAACGTAGACCGCGCCGGCGGAGCTGTCGCTCAATATGATTTCGCCGCTCGGACCCGTGAGCATGAAGCGCGGGGTCTGGAAACCGGTGGCGTACTCCTCGATCTCGAATCCGTGCGGCACCTTTAATTGCGCACCATCCGGGCGGGCCACCACTCGAGGTCCGTTGTCCGCCGACGGTGTGGCAAAGGGCGCCGGCAACTTGGCTTCCTGTTGTTGCACCTGCGCGGAAAGGCTGAGGGCAGATGCGATAATCGCTGCGGCAAGAGAATAGGTGTGTTTCGGCATGGCGTTCAATTTCAGTGTACAAGAGGGCGTCGGCTATAATCTGGCGAGAGGTGGCCGGCAGCATGGGCTCAAAATTCCCGATCGCTTTTCTTTTGACGATAACCGCGCTTTGGGCGCAGCCCGACAAGACCGCGTGGGACCTACTCGGCAAGGGCGCGGCCGACAAGAGTCCGGAAAAACGGCGGCAAGCGATTGGCGCCATACTGTCGATCGGGCTGGCCCCCGAGGCCGTCCGGTTGATGGAGCAGGCCCTGCACGATCAGGATGCGTCTATTCGTCAAATGGCTGCGGCGGGATTGGGCGAGATAAAGGCGAAGCAGTCGATTCCCGCTCTGAAAAGTGCGCTCGCGGATTCCAACGGCGAAGTGGCGTTCGCCGCGGCCAAGGCGCTTTGGGAGTTGGGAGATCGTAGCGGCCGCGGATTGCTGGAAGATGTTTTTACCGGCGCGAGACGAATCTCATCGCCAGATCAGCGGACACTGTCGGCCACTTTGCTGGCCGAGGATTGCGATGCCGGGACGCTGCGTCTGCTGGAACAGATGGCTGTTGATGCCAAGAACTGGATGACGAAAGCGGCGGCGGCCAAGGGCCTGGGGCGGTGCAGGAATCCGGATGCGATTCCGAAGTTGGAATTGAGTCTTTCCGATTCGCACGACGCGGTGCGGTTCCTGGCGGCGGCTGCGATCATTCGGCTCAGCCATTGAGACGGTAGGGCAGACGATCGATTTTTGCCTTCTGCTACCCACTCCTTATATATGGTGAAGAAGTGCTCGATCTCGCGCCGCACGTGGATGAAGCACATCCGCCGGATCGCCATCGTCCGCCAAAGTCCCCTGGAATGAAGCCGTAATCGCCTGGGTAATGTACGGGTGAATACAGAGTGCGGTCCAGCCGCAAGCCGCTATCGTCCTCGTACTTGTTCATCGAGTTTTTTGAGACCTCGATTATAACCTGGACCAGGTTCCGGGCAATGTGGTCCGGGATCGAGATCGTATAAGGACGGCATCCTCAAATGGGGGTACTAGGGATTGTGGTGTGCGAGATTGGGACGCTCCCGCCAACCTCATAGTAAAAAAGTACTTGCATCGAAATGGCACTTCGTGTCAGAATTCGTTCAGGCTTGAAGTGTCCTGAAGTGTAACTAAGTGGCCGACGAAACGCCAAAAACGACGCTAGACCCACCCCGAGGGGCATACTCTGCCCATTTGGACGACAAGGGCCGGCTCAAAATGCCGGTCAACTTCAAGGAATTCATTGAAAGCCTTGAGGATAGCCGGTTATTCGTCACCACGACCGACAAACGCATAGCTAAACTGTACCCGATTTTGGTCTGGAAAGAAAACGAAATCAAGCTGAAAGCGCTGGCTCTGGAAAACCCGCCGTTGGCAAAGGCGCTGTCTCAAATTGCCAGGCACTACGGCGAAGACGCCAAGATCGACGCCGGGGGGCGAGTTTTGATCCCGACGAATCTGCGCCGGCTTCTGGGCATCGAAGGCCAAGAGATTTGGATGGAGGCGACTCCCGAGGGCTGCATCAACGTTTACTCGACGGCGGAATACAACGCGCAACTGGAGAAGTCGCAGGCCCTGCTCGAACAAGCCAACGAGGCGGCCGAGCGGAAGGGATTCGTGTAGTGAGCGGCCATGCACTTTCCCGTGATGCTCGGCGAATGCCTGGAGTACCTGGCGGTTCGTCCCGGCGGAATTTATCTGGATACCACGGCCGGACTGGGCGGACATCTGGGCGCCATTGCGGCGCGGTTGGCTACGGGATTTGTCATCGGAAACGATCGGGATCGGGAGTCGCTCGAGATGGCCAAGCGCAACACGGCCGAGTGGGTGGCGAGAATTCGTTATCACCACGGATCGTTCGGCGAGCTTCGTTCGGCGCTGGCGGCGAACGGCGTAGAACGGGTGGACGGCATCTTGAGCGATCTGGGAGTGAGCCGATTTCAACTCACGGAACCCGAGCGCGGGTTCTCGCTGATGGCGGACGGCCCATTGGATATGCGGCTGGATCGCAGCCAGGGCGAGACGGCCGGCGACATTGTCAATTTCACTCGAGAAAAGGAATTAGCCGATTTGATTTATCGTTTCGGCGAAGAAAGGAGATCACGGAAAATAGCCAGAGCAATCGTGCGTGCACGGCCGATTCACACCACTCAGCGGTTAGCGCAAGTGATCGAATCGGTCGTGCCGCGTACGAGCAGATTGCATCCAGCCACCCAATCGTTCATGGCGCTGCGGATGGCCGTAAACGACGAACAGGGGGAGTTGGACAGACTGCTGGAAATCGCACCGGATTTGTTAAAGAGCGGCGGACGATTCGTTGTCATTTCGTTCACGTCGCTCGAAGACCGCAAAACGAAACAGAGCTTTCAGGCCTTGGCCCGCGCGGGAAGAGCAACTTTGCTCAACAAGCACGTCGTCAGGCCGGCACCAGAGGAGACGGAAATCAACCCTCCCAGCAGGAGCGCAAAATTGCGCGCGCTGGAGATGAAGTAATCGAGAGCAATAAATAACATGGCAACCCTGGCAACAATCCTCGATCGATTCATGACGGCGAAAGGCGCTGAACGCGCCGCGCCGCGCACGCGTGTGATGGAACTGGAAGACCCGTTTGTGGTCCCTCAGTTTCCGAATGAAGACGTGTTTTTTTACATGAAGCATATTAACAATGCGCATGTGCTGCGGGAGACGGACCCGGCGGCGCGCCGTGCGTGCTGGAAGCTGATCGGATCGACCTTTGCGCTGGCGATTGTGGTGATCGGGCTGCTGTTCCCCACGCTGTATGGACTAGTTGCCGGTTACAAAATGGAAGCGCTGCGGCAGGAGCGCGCGCGGCTGGAATTAGATCGGGCGTCGCTCGAGCTGCAGGAGTCGAAATTGTTGAACCCGGCGCGGCTGGAAGAGCTGGCCAAGATTCAGCAGTTCGTGGACCCTGCGCCGAAGAGCGTTGTGTATCTGGAGAGCAAGCGGGATTCGGCGCTGCAGGCGGCGCGGCGGTAGGAAGTACCGCTCCCTAACGGCCGCGGCTCGGTAACGGCTCGCGCGCCGGTAACTGAGCCGCGACCATAAGGGAGCGGTCTTAAAGGATTTAGAGAATTCGCCATGGGCGCTCTGACTACAAGACGGCTGCATTTGTTGGCCAAGCTGGCGTTCGCTTGGGCTGCCGTGATCGTGGCCCGGCTGGTTTACATTCAAATCGTTCATCACGCTGAATATCAACGGCTGGCGCAGCAGCAGCAACAACAGGTGGTTGAATTGCAGGCGCCGCGCGGCATGATCCTGGACCGGTGTGGACAGCGGCTGGCGATGAGTCTGCCGGCTGAGTCGGTGGTTGTCGATCCGCTTCGCATCCCGGATATCGGGATTGCTTCCGACATCTTTTCGAAAATTCTAAACCTGGATGCCGGCGAATTGCTCGCACGGATGAAGTTCGCGGTCGATTCCAAGAATGGGTTCATGTGGGTGAAGCGCAAGATTACGCGCGAGGAAGCGCAACGCCTGCGCGACCTGAAGCTGGATTGGATCGAGTTTCGGATGGAGAGCGGGCGCTATTATCCCAACAAGTCGCTCGCGGCCCATATCCTTGGCGGAGTTGATTTCGAAGGGAAGGGCAACGGCGGCGTCGAGCAGTTTTTCAACAGCCAGCTTAAGGGACATGCGGGCGAGCTGCATCTTACTCACGACGTCCAAAAACGCGGCTTCGCGTCCACCGTGGCGCACGAGCCGCAACCCGGCCAGGACCTCAAGTTGACCATCGATTCCCGCGTGCAATTCGTGGCTGAACGCGAAGTGAAGAAATTGGTGGAGGAACATCACGCAAAGTCAGGGTCGATTGTGGTGCTCGATCCGAAGACCGGCGACGTCATCGCGATCGCGAATTATCCCACCTATGACCCCAACGACATTCCGAAGAAGGAGACAATGCAGGCGCGCGAGAACCTCGCGGTGTCTGCGCCATTCGAGCCCGGCTCGGTTTACAAGGTGATCACTCTTTCGGCGGCGCTGGAGACCACTCGAATCCGGCCGGAGACCATCGTCAATTGCGGCAACGGAGTTTTCAAGATGCCCGGCCGCGTGATCCATGATCACAACAGTTATAGCTCGCTATCGATGGAAGACGTGCTGGCTCGGTCTAGCAACATCGGCGCCATAAATATCGGTCTGCAAGTTGGGCCGGTCTACATGTTCGAATACATGCGCCGCTTTGGCTTCGGTGCTAAGACCGGTATTCCACTTCCGGGAGAATCCTCTGGGATGGTGCGGCCGTTGAAGCGTTGGGAAAAGACTTCGCTTAGTTCGGTTGCGATGGGGCACGAAGTGGGCGTGACGGCGCTGCAGCTTGCGCAGGCTTGCGCGGTAATCGCCAACGGAGGATTTCTGGTGAAGCCGCGGCTGAACATGGACAATCCGATCGCCCAGCCAGTGCGCGTCCTGAAGCCGGAAACGGCCATTACCATGCGCCAGATGATGGAAGGCGTGGTGATCAAGACGTACGGAACGGCGCACAAATATGCCCGAATTCCCGGTTATACATCGGCCGGCAAAACCGGCACCGCTCAGATCTACGATTTCCGCGCGCATCAATACACGCATTATTACAACGCATCCTTCATGGGATTTGCGCCTGTGACTAATCCGGCCATCGTGGTGGTGGTTAGCGTGAACGGCACTCAGGGGACGGCCGGGTATGGCGGACCAACCTCTGCTCCGGCGTTTCGGGAAGTGGCCGCGGCCGCGCTGCGGATGATGGATGTGCCGAAAGATTTGCCCGAGACGCTTCCGTCCAAAGACGGCGAGCAGGCCGACGAGAATGACGTGGCCATCGCCGGCTTGGGTTCTTCTGTGTCTCCCCCGCTGGTCCAAGCGGAAGATGCCGTGAGTGCCGACGACCGACCGGCACTTGCCGCAAATGCCTCTTTGGACCAGCGGACTTTTTTGGCGGCGGGAAAGACGGAGGCGGTCCGGGATCTGGCGGGGCCGCGCGTTCCGAATTTTCGAGGAAAGAGTTTGCGTGACGTGATTCAGGAATCGGCTGCGTTGGGCCTCCCGCTGGAATTCGCGGGGGCGGGAATTGCGCGAATGCAATTTCCAGAGCCTGGCCAGATTCTACCGATGGGGCAGAGTATTCGCGTGCAATTTGGCCGTTAGCTGCGAACCATGATCCTCGAACAGGTCCTCCAGGGCGTCAGTGTCCGGAAGGAATTGCCCGGGGATTTGAGAGGGATTTCGATCGCGGGATTAGAGTACGATTCGCGGCGCGTTGAACCGGGCTATTTATTCTTCGCGTTTCCAGGATCGAAAACGGACGGGCGTGAATTCGCGCAATCGGCGATGGCGAAGGGTGCGGCGGCGGTGGTGAGCGAGCTTGCGCCGCCGGTTGGATTTCAAGGGCCGTGGATTGAAGTGGAGCGTGGCCGCAGGGCGCTGGCGCTGGCATCGCGCAATTTTTTGGACAAGCCGGACGAGAGGCTCGGATTGACAGGCGTGACCGGGACGAACGGAAAAACGACGACGACATCACTCATTGACGCGGTGTTGCGCTCGGCCGGCAAAACGACTGCATTGGTCGGGACCATTGAATACCGCGTGGCAGGCGAAGTGCGGGCAGCGGTGAACACAACGCCCGAATCGCTGGACCTTTACCGGATTTTCCAGGATCTCGAGCGGGCTGGAGGCACGTACGCGACTATGGAGGTTTCGTCGCACGCGCTTGCGCTGGACCGCGTGTATGGCATCCAGTTCCATACCGCGGTGTTTACGAATCTGACGCGCGATCATTTGGATTTTCACGGCGACATGGATTCTTATTTCGCGGCGAAGCAGATGCTGTTCCTGCCGGAAGGTGCGCCGGCGCCAAGCTGGGCTGTGATTAACCATGACGATCCGCGTGGGAAGGATATTCGGGTTGCGCCGGGAACGCAAGTGTTGCGCTACGGTTTCGCTGAAGGCGCCGATCTGCGGGGATCCGACTTGGAAATGGATTTCGGCGGGCTGCGCTTCACTGTGAAACATGGAGATCGGAAAGTGCGGCTTCAGTCTGCGCTGGTTGGAAAAATCAACGCGTATAACATCCTGGCGGCGTGCGGCGCGGCGTTGAGCTATGGCTTCGAGTGGGAAACGATTGCCAAGGGAATTGCAGAGTGCCGTCATGTGCCGGGGCGCTTCGAGAGCGTTTCTGAGGGCCAGCCGTTTCTAGTGGTGGTGGACTATGCGCATACGGATGACGCCCTGCGGAGCGTGATTGCGGTCGCTCGCGAGCTGCATCCCAAACGCGTCATTACGCTCTTCGGCTGCGGTGGCGATCGCGATCGCTCTAAGCGGCCATTGATGGGGATGGCGGCGGGCGAGGCCAGCGATTTTGTGGTGTTGACTTCCGATAATCCACGCTCGGAAGATCCAATCGCGATCATGAACGATGCTCTGGTTGGGCTGCGGCGCTTCGACACGCCGCATGTTGTGGAGCCGGACCGCGAGAAGGCCATTCGCGCCGCGCTACGCGAAGCCAAACCGGGCGACATTGTAATTCTCGCTGGAAAAGGGCACGAAACGTATCAGGTTTTGAAGGATCGCGTCATACATTTTGACGACCGTGAAGTAGCGAGGCGGATTCTGGTGGCTGGTGGTTAGTGGTTGGTGATAGGTGGAGTTTACGGTTACACAAGTTGCTGAGGTCGTCGGAAGTTCGGTGCGGAGCGACGCTCTGATCGTGGGCGCCAGTGTGGACTCGCGCACCGTGCAAGCCGGCGATTTGTTTATCGCGCTGCAAGGGCCGAACCACGATGGCAACGCGTATGTGGATACCGCGTTCACCAACGGCGCAGTGGCCGCAATCGCAAATCGGCCGTCCGATGGGCCGGTGCTGGTAGTGCAGGATACGCTGGCGGCGCTGCAACAGCTCGCTGGCTGGGCGCGCGACCAGTGGGGCGGCGATGTAATTGGTGTCACCGGCAGCGCCGGTAAGACGTCCACTAAGGATGTGATTGCCGCCATGCTCGCCGTTGCCATGCCGGTTGGCAAGACATTTGGGAATTTCAATAATCACGTCGGTGTTCCGTTGTCGATCCTGCGGCTGCGGGGCGACGCGCGCGTGGCGGTGCTCGAAATTGGAATGAATCACGCCGGTGAGATCCGCGATCTGGCGCGCATTGCGAAGCCCCGGATTGGCGTGGTGACCAACGTCGGCCACGCGCACATGGAGGCTTTTGATTCGATCCATGCAGTGGCCGCGGCCAAGCGTGAACTTATTGAAGCGTTGCCGCCGGACGGCATCGCGGTGCTGAATGCAGACGACCCGCTGGTCGCCGGATTCCGCGACTCGCATCGCGGCCGAGTCATCACGTTCGGCCTGAGCGAAGGAGCGGATGTCCGCGCGGAAAATGTGGAAGCAAGTATCGACGGCGTCCGTTTTTCAGTGGGCGGTACTCAGTTTGAAAGTCCCCTCCTGGGTCGCCACAGCATCTCTAATCTGCTCGCTGGAATCGCGGTGGCGAGAATATTCGATATCCGTCCGGAGCAACTCACCGGCATTGTCCTTGATTTTCTTCCAGGCTCGATGCGCGGAGAGCGGCTCCGGCACAAAGGCATTTTGATTTTGAACGATTGCTACAACTCCAATCCCGACGCGGCGCGCGTGATGATCGGCTTGCTGCGGGATACACCAGCTAAGCGGCGCATCGCCGTGCTGGGGGAGATGCTCGAACTCGGGCGTTGGTCCGAGTCTCTGCATCACGACGTAGGCGCCTATGTCGCGAAGGCGGGGATTGATGTGCTCGTTGGTATACGCGGCGCGGCCAGCCATCTGGTTGATGGAGCCAGGGAAGCCGGTCAAGCAGTTGACGCCGCGTTTTTTTTTCAAGACGCCAACGAGGCAGGCGGACAACTACGCCGGATCGCCCGCGAGGGCGATGTGATTTTGTTCAAGGGCTCGCGCGGAACGCATGTGGAGCGGGCTCTGGAGAGGTTCTTGGAGTGATCGCCGCCAAGTCGACCTGAATGCTTTACTGGCTGTTCTACGAAAAACTGTTTCACTCCTTCACGCCGTTCCGCGAGTTCGGATATGTGACGTTCCGGACCGCGTCGGCCAGCCTGACGGCGCTGTTTCTGTGCATTTTTTTGGGGCCTTGGCTGATCGGGAAGCTGCGTGAATTTCAGGTGGGACAGTTCATTCGCGAGGACGGGCCGAAGTCGCACATGAAGAAGGCCGGCACGCCCACCATGGGCGGAATTTTGATCATCATCTCGATTGTGGTTCCGACATTGTTGTGGGCGAACCTGCGGAATCCATACGTGTGGATCGCGCTGTTTGGCATGCTGAGCTTTGGGCTGATCGGTTTTTTGGACGACTATGCGAAGATGCGCCGGAAACAAAATCAGGGGCTCACCGTAAAGCAAAAATTTTCGCTGCAAGTGCTGGCGGCGTTGTTCGTTGGATTTTTCCTGCTGACGCTGCACTCGCAGCGAGCCTATTCAACGAACATCAATGTGCCGTTTTTCAAATCGTTCAAGCCGGATTTGCTGATCGACGCGCTGGTTCACAACTGGTTCACGTATCCGCTGGCGTTCCTGGGCTTCTATGCGTTCATGGTGCTGGTGATCGTTGGGGCGTCGGATGCGGTGAATCTTACGGATGGATTGGACGGGCTGGCGATTGGGCTCATGATTATCGCCTCGGGAGCAATGACGATTCTTACATACGTCACCGGACACGCGCGGTTCGCGGAATACCTTGACCTGGCGCGACTGGCGGGGGCATCCGAGCTGACAATTTTTTGTGGGTCGATGGTGGGCGCGTCCATCGGATTCTTGTGGTACAACGCGCATCCGGCGGAGATTTTCATGGGCGACGTGGGATCGCTGGCGCTGGGCGGAGCATTGGGCGTGGTGGCGGTCTTAATCAAGCAGGAGATACTTCTGCTCTTCATCGGTGGCGTTTACGTGATCGAGGCATTGTCGGTGATCTTGCAGGTGGGCAGCTACAAGTTGCGGCGGAAGCGGATTTTCAAAATGGCGCCGATCCATCATCATTTCGAGGCGTTGGGCTGGCAGGAGTCGAAGATAATCACGCGCTTTTGGATTGCTGGGTTAGTGATGGCGTTGTTCGCGTTGACGACGTTGAAGCTGAGGTAGAAGTGACGGACTCCCTTACGGTCGCGGCTCGGTAACGATCGCGATTCGCCAACCGAGCCGCGACCGTTAGGGAGTCGGTTTTTCGAGGTTTGGTTGAAACTTGATGGTTTGAAAGTCGTCGTAGTCGGAATGGCGCGGTCCGGAATCGCCGCCGTGAAGTTGTTGCGCGAACATGGCGCATCCATCCGCGCGATAGACGAAAAAGCAACAGGAGAAGTTTTGGGAATCACAATCGAGCCACAGACCGAATCCGCTCTTCACAACGCGGACCTGGTGGTAATCTCACCCGGCGTGCCGGCGGACCTGGATCTACTCAACGATGCACGCGGCCGGGGCATCCGCGTTCTCGGCGAGTTGGAATTGGCGGCCCCTTTCCTCAAGGGCAGGACGATTGGCATTACCGGATCAAACGGCAAAACAACTACTACCGCACTCACAGGCCATATCCTTCGCCAAGCTGGAATTGCATCTCAGATCGGCGGCAATATTGGGACGCCGCCCACTGCGATGGTCGAGACCTCGCGCGACGACCAGTGGAATGTGCTCGAGCTATCCAGTTTTCAACTGGAAACCATCGAAACATTTCGCTCAGACATAGCTGCGTGTCTGAACGTGACGCCGGATCATCTGGATCGGCACTATACGCTGGAGCAGTATGCGGCGGCCAAAGGCCGACTATTTGAAACGCAGCAAGCCGGCGATTCCGCTGTGCTGAATTTCGACGATCCCCTCTGCGCGGCTTATGCAAATCTGACGCCAGGAAAGGTTCAGTGGTTCAGTCTGGAGCGTCCAGTGTCGCCGGGCGCGTGGCTTGAGAATGGCGAGATTCACCTGAATGGCGACGTGTTGATGAACACGAAAGATATTCCGCTTCGCGGGCGGCACAACGTTGAGAACAGCATGGCCGCGTCGGTTGCGGCTCACCTCGCCGGCGCCGGCTTGCCGCAGATTGCCGCGGCTATTCGTACATTTCCCGGCGTGGAGCATCGCTTGGAGCTGGTGCGCGAGATTGATGGCGTGGAATACTACAACGATTCCAAGGCCACC
>DATDHK010000218.1:0-3155 GCA_036521635.1 Bryobacteraceae bacterium
TGCTCCTGCTGGGCGATTTGCGCGGCAAGAAGGTGCTGGATGTCGGGTGTGGTGAAGGCACCAACTCCATTTTGCTGGCGAAACTTGGCGCGAGTGTGACCGGGATCGATATATCGCCGAAGTCAATTGAGATCGCAAGCAAGCGGGCTGAGATCAATCAAGTGGCCGGATCGTGCCGCTTCGTATGCAGTCCGCTGGAAACCGCGGAACTGGAATCCCACGCATTTGACGTCGTCTGGGCGGACGCGATCCTGCACCACATTATCCCGGAGCTGCCGCTGGTGCTGGGCAAACTGACGCAATGGGCCAAGCCGGATGCGCTGATGGTATTCAGCGAGCCGGTCAATTTCAATCGAACTCTGCGACGCATCCGGTTCATGGTTCCGGTGCATACGGATGTTACGCCCGATGAGCGTCCGCTGGAGTTTGCCGAGATCGCGGTGCTGCGGCGTTACATTCCCGATCTGCGCCTTCAGCATTTCACGCTGCTGGGCCGCTTGGACCGTTTTTTCCTGGTGAACTACAATTACGAACGGTCGCCTTGGCCGAGGCGGACGATTTCGAACTTGTGCGCGAGCATCGATTCGATGGCGCTCGCGATCCCGGGAATACGCCGGCTGGGTGGGACCGCGGTGTTATACGGGCATCCCGGGAAGCGGTAAAAAACTTATCGCGCATGAGCCTGCCCGATTGGGGACTCATGCGCGATGAAACCGCGAGAACTGGTTTGTTGGCCCTACTTGGGGGTGGTTTTGGTTTCGGTGGTGACGGGCTTCTTGCTGTGCTTCTTTTTGCCCTTGGTCTTGGTGGCGCTGGCCTTTTTGTCGTCTGCGGGCTTCTTGTCGTCGGCGGCAAACGTCAGGGTCGCTGTGGTAGCCAGGAACGAAAGGGCCAACAGCGTAGTCATCAATTTCTTCATTTCGGATTCTCCTAGAGTTTCTTAGCATGAAGGCTAAGTACACTTTTATAGTGACAGCCCGATATGAACCGCACGTTAAGCGGCAATTAAAAGCGCTTCATTGCTAGCGCGGCTCCGGCTCGACGAGTCCTTTTTTGACGACCTCCTCCAGGAGCGCTTTGAGTTTCCGGTACGCTTCCTCCGCCCGCTTTGCCTGGAGCTCGCCAAGGGCCGCTTGCCGCTCACCCAACTTCGCCTGCTGCTCACCCAGCTTGGCTTGCTCTTCGCCAATCTTGGCTTGTTGCTCTCCGATCTTCGATTGTTGCTCGCCAATCTTC
Source organism: Bryobacteraceae bacterium (assembly GCA_036521635.1). Classification (GTDB taxonomy): domain Bacteria; phylum Acidobacteriota; class Terriglobia; order Bryobacterales; family Bryobacteraceae; genus Palsa-89. Next base: position 1,237 of record DATDHK010000218.1, read on the forward strand.
GCCTGAAGATCTCCGAGCATCGCTTGCAATTCTCCGAGCTCTGCCTGAGTTCCCGCGCTTCGCATTTTTTGTTTGAGGCGTTCGATATCCCGCGTCAAATCGGGCAGCGTGGTTCGAATAGAAGACTGGCGCTCGCCGAGCTTGGACTGCTGTTCGCCAAGCTTGCCCTGCTGCTCACCCAATTCACCTTGTTGCCGCCCCAAGTCTTGTTGCGGCTGGAAGAGTTTGATCGCGGCCTTCACCGTACCCGGATCGCGGACGATGTAGCCCTTGCCGTCCTGCCGGAACCAGATGTATTCTTCGCCGGCCTTGCGGCGTAACCCATGCGCTCGCCGCAGATCGTCCGTGGAGCCGCTCATGGTGGTGTTCTCGCGGGAGACGATGACATAACTATCGGCCGCCTGTGAGGCGGGTGTCGAAGTCGTCGTTGTGGATTTAGGCTTGCTCTGGGGACTTGGCTGTGCGGCCGCCGCGAGATACAGCAGTGGAGTCGTCAATACCGCGATCCCCAGCAGCATCGGCCATCGCGCCGGTATCGACAGTTTGCGATTGATGGCGAGAATTCGATCGATGCGCCGGCCCGCATTTCCGGAGCGAGCCATCGAGACGCCCTGCCAGCGCACTCGGCCGCCCTGGTTGCGCATCGCCTCGAAGAACCCCAGCAAGACTTCGGCATAGTGAGTTTGATCGGAGCTGGCGCGCAAAGCCGAGTCATCGCTCACCAATTCGGCCAGTTCGCGAAGCTGGCGGTCCAGCCACCAACTGAGCGGGCTGAACCAGAATAAGCAGCGGTTGAGCGACGACAGCAGCAGCATCGCGTAATCGCCGCGGCGCACGTGCGATAGTTCATGCGCCAGAACGGCGCCGATCTTCGATTCGTCCCACTCGCGCCACGTTGCGGGCAACATGATCCGCGGCCGCAGCCAGCCGACGGTAACCGGGACGGCGAGCGCGTCGGATTCCATCAGACTCGGAGCCTTTCGCATTCCCGCCGCTAACAACTGCTGCGATAGCGCCTCTAGCAATCGCTGGTCGTCCAATTGCCGGCAGGTCCGCCGCATGCGCCGGGTCAGGAACAAACCGAACGCGAACCGGACCAGCAACAGTCCGGCGATTGCAATGTAGGCGGCTTCCGCAACGCGTCCCCAGTTCACGGAACGGCTTTGCGGTACCTCTACCGGATCCCGATGAGCGGGCGCCGGGAAGACCTTCACGATTGCGATCTGCGTCGATGTGACTACAGGAATCGCGACCGGCTTGAGCGCAGTCGCGAGAAACGGCAGCAGCAGCACGCCATAGAGAACCGCGGTCCAGACCGCCAGGCGAATCCCGGCGTCACGAACGCGGCACAGGCACAGAATAGAGCCGGCCGCCAGAGCGAGCGCGGTTGAGCGGATCGCCGAGTCGATCAACAAAGAAATCATCGCGGAGTTCCTTTCTTCGATGCAATTTTCCCGGCGAGATGTTGGAGCTGCTTGCGGTCGAGAACCGAGTGGTCCACCATGCCCACCAGCAGAGCTTCCACCGACCCGCCGCACAACTTGTCGATTATCTGTTTAACGGCGCGCGCCGCCACTGTTTGCGGAGCCTCAATCGGACGGAACAGGAAAGTGCGCCCGTCCACATCGTGTTGCAGGTAGCCCTTCGCTTCCAGGCGGCGCAGTAAAGTGCGGACGGTGGAGTCCTTCAAAGGATGCCGGTCCGCCAGCCCCGCGCGGCACTCTTCCGCCGTGCAAGGGCCGTGCGCCCATACGAAGTCCATCACCTTTTGTTCCAGGCCGCTGATTGACTTTAGGTTGCTACGCATTGTAACGTTACAGAGTGTAACAGATGGTGGGGAGAAATGCAATGGTTGTGTGGTGAAGGAACACGAGGAACACGGGGAACACAAGGAACACGAGGAACACCGAGGCGATGAG
>DATDHK010000219.1:0-4307 GCA_036521635.1 Bryobacteraceae bacterium
AAGCAGGTGGGCCAGCCCGGGCCCCGCCGGCCGCCCGGCCAACAGGCACTGGAGGAGCCGCTGCCGGGCTTCCGGGGCCGGCGCCACCAGGTGCAGGACTGTACGATCTGGCGAAAAACAAGGCCCTGAACGACACCTTCAATAGCGGCAAGGAGGCCATGAGCGCCAAGAATTACGACGCGGCGGTTCAAGCCTTCGAAAAGGGTTCGGAAATGGATCCGAACCAGAACGTAATTTGGGCCAATTTGGCGGATGCCTACATTGCGCTGGCGGGAACCAAAACGGGCGACGATCAGACCGCCACCATGACTAAAGGTTTGGACGCGTATCAGAAAGCCATCGCGCTGAAGCCCGACGACGCGGCGTACCATAACAACTACGCGCTGGCGCTGGCGCGGGCGAAGAAGTACGACGATGCGCAGGGAGAGCTGACCAAGGCGGCGCAGCTCGACCCCACCAGCGCCGGCAAGTATTACTACAATCTTGGAGCGGTGCTGGTGAATACCGGCCAGATGGATCCCGCCACCGCGGCATTCAAGAAAGCCACGGAAGCCGATCCCAATTACGCCGACGCACAATTCCAATACGCCACCGCGCTGTCCGCAAAACTGACCACCACGTCCGACGGAAAAGTAGTGGCGCCCGCGGGCATGAAGGAGGCGCTCGAAAAATACCTGGAGCTCCAGCCAACCGGCCAGTTCGCCGAACCAGCCAAGAGCATGCTGCAACTGATCGTCACCACCATTCAAACCGACTACAGCAATCCCAATGCACCGAAGAAGGGCGTGAAGAAGAAGTAAGGAGCCTGTCAGCGCATCCATGTCCGATCCGACTAACCTGTTTTGGTACAGTTCGGTGGCGGTTCAGTTCCTTTTGTGCGCGCACTTGGTCTGGACCAAGCTCGCCAGGCGGCACCCGATCTTCACCTTATATTTGGCTTGCTCGGTGGCGCGCTCGCTGGTAGCGGTGCATTACACGGTGGCGTCCAACGGAGCCTTGCCGCTTTCCTATACTTATTTTTGGCTATGGTCCGAACCGCTGCTGCAGATGCTGCAGATCGCGGTGGCGCTGGAGGTCCACGGCGGGATGTGGAAGGAACAGGCCGCAATTGTGAGGCCGGCCCGGACGCTGCTGTTTGCCGCTCTGGTGACGGCGATTATTTTTGCGGCATTTCCCTTGAAGTTGGAGCTCAGCCACTTCAGTCCGATCCGTTTACAGGCGGTCATGCAGTTTGAGTTTCTGGCCAAGCGATATATATCCAGTGTGCTGTGTATTTTCCTGGTGCTGTCCGCGGTGCTCTATCTGGTGATTATCCGGAACAGCCTGAAGAGCAGCCTGTTCCGGCACGAAAGCATGCTGGCGGCATATTTCGGAATCTACGCGATCGCTTCGTTTGCCATCAATATGGGGTGGGGGGCCACTCCGCTGGTGAATCACTATACGCTGTTGGCGGTGACGTTGTGCCTGGTGATTTGGATTAGTGTTTTGAAGCCGGCGGGGAGCCAAGCAGCGGTCAATTGACGCATAGCGAGCCGCGCGCGTGAGCAAGCGGTTTTTCCGGACCAAACCCAGGCGGGCCGCGTTGTATCGTTAATGTCCTACGACGATGTCCACTACGCGTTGCGTGTCCTTCGGAAATGTCCGGGCTTCACCGCCGTGTTCTCCCTGGTAAACGCATACTTCTACGCCCCATGCCCGCCGACGATCCAGGCAGGCTGGCCGCCATTTACCTGACAGCCCCGCGCTGGGGGCATTCGAATCGGGCGGCGTTTCAAGTCGTCACGGGAGGGGTCGCCGATTGAAGTGATCGGTGTAGCGCAGGACGGCAGGTATGCGACGTATGGCGAACCTGCCACTATGTATTACTTCGTGCCGCTCACGCAGAATTATTCGGGAAGGACGACGGTTGGTGTCGAGCGGCAATCCGCCCATAAATCAATGTCGCGGCCGGCATTTCTATCGCGCTCGAAATTCGGCCCCCGCCAACCAGCGGCGATTCCCGGAAGACTGCTCGAGGCTTGTCGGCTATTTACCCTGCCTGGTAATTCGTTGCGGTCTTTCCGGTTCGGGCCCATCGGAATAATAAGGCATTTTGGCACGTGCGCAATGCTATACAGCCGGGCGGAAACTGCCGATAGACCTATCGTTGGCGTAATACCATGCGTGCCGAAATAATCGTACTTTTATTCATACTTGCTCCGGCGCCGGCGTTTGCGGACAATGTTGTCCATCCGGGCTCGCCGGTGCTTGACCGGCCTACGCTTACAACGCTCGGCGTTCAGCTTCCGGTCACAGGCGATGACAACTTCAATGCCGCGGTGACTGTTCGTTATCGCCAAACGGGCGCGAGCACTTGGCGGCAAGGCTTGCCGCTCTTTCGCGTGCATCCGGAAAACACCGCGCTGTGGACCGTGGCGCCGCAATTTGCGGGAAGCGTTTTCGACCTGCGGCCGAACACGTCCTACGACATCGAACTGCATCTGACGGACCCCGATGGACCCGTAGATCAGATCTTTATGCTGACGACGGCCACGCGCCCGGTGCCGGCCGATCCGCTCAATCCGCGCCTGGTAAATGTCAGCGACGTTAATGGGCTCAACAGTGCGCTTCAAGGAGCGCAGCCGGGAGACGTCATTACTCTGGCCGACGGCCTCTACAACGTTGGATCTATCTATTTCTTCGGTTCCGGAACGGCGCAGAATCCCATTGTGGTTCGCGGCGCCAGCCAGGATGGAACTGTGCTGGATGGCGGCAACTGTGCTTCCTGCAACATCATTGAAGTGTACGGAAGTTATGTGCACATTGAGCGCATGACACTGCAGAACGCACAGCGCGCGATTCGCTTTCAAACCGCGGGCTCCACCGGCAACGTGGTACGCCGCGTGCATATCAAAAATACGATTATGGCGATTGGCGACCGCCAGAATCAGACCGATTTCTATATTTGCGATAACCAAGTAGAGGGCCGGCTGACATGGCCTTTAACATATGGAAGCGACGGTGGAGCGCACGGAAGCGATGACGGCCTGGTGGTGGCGGGATCGGGACACGTCGTCTGTCATAACCGGATCTCGGGCTATGCCGATGCGATGCAGATCAATCAAAATGGGTCGCGCGCGAACGATTTCTATGGCAACGAAGTGCTCTACACCTACGACGATGGGATCGAGCTGGACTCCTCGGAAGGCAACGTGCGCTGCTTTCGCAATCGCTTTACGAACACCTTCGATACCATCAGCCTGCAGCCGATCCTGGGCGGTCCGGCGTATGTGCTCCGCAACATTGTGGTGAATGTGGCCGGCGAGCAGATGAAATTTCATTCCTTGGGGACCACGCCGCCGCAGGAAACCAATGGCACGCTGGCCTATCACAATACGTTCGTTTCTCCGGACCGCGATCTGTACATGAACACACCCGCCCCCACTCATCACTTTCGGATTGAGAACAATCTCTTCGTTGGTCCGGCGCAGTTGGCGGGCTATGCTTTCGAGTGGGGAGGTCCCATCGATGACGGTTTGTTCGACTACAACGGCTATTTCTCCGACGGCTGGTTCGTCTTCAACTTCCTGGGAATCGGTTATCGGAATTTTCCCAATTTCGCGGCGGCGCAGACGGCGGGCATCGAAACACACGGACGGCTGCTGAATCAACCCATCTTCGCGAGCGGTCTGATTGCGCCGGCTTCCTACACCGCTTTCTTAGCCCCGCAGGATGTCACTTTGGCTTCGGCCTCGAACGCAGTGGATCGGGGTTTGGTTCTCCCCAACGTGAACGACGGTTATACCGGAGCAGCGCCGGACCTTGGCGCCGTGGAGTCGGGATGTCCCGTTCCTCTGTATGGCCCTCGGCCCGCCGGCATCGATGAATCGAATGAACCGTTCGGATGCGATCCATCGAATTCGACACCGCCGCCACCGGGCGGCACGGCCACATTCATCAAGACAGACACTACGACCGCGGGCTCATGGAAGGGCGTGTACGGGGCCGATGGATTCAACGTCATCAGCGACACCGTCAATTACCCTTCTTACGTCACCGTAACTACGACGGGTCTGCCCCATAGCTGGACCATGTCCACCACCGATCCGCGTGCTCTCCAAAAGGCGTCGTCGAGCGACCGGATCGCGTCATCCTGGTATTCCTGGGGCACATTCACGATCGATCTGCGTTTCACCGATAACGCCATGCATCAAGTGGCGCTCTATTTATTGGATTGGGACAACTACTACGGGCGTATTGAGCGAGTGGATATTCTGGACGCCAACAACGCAGTGCTGGATACTCGAACGGTCTCCAATTTCGTGGGC
>DATDHK010000220.1:0-2051 GCA_036521635.1 Bryobacteraceae bacterium
CTTCGATAGCCGCAAAGCCGTATCGGCCGTCACGCCGATCTGCTCGTTCGCGAGCCGCTCGATCCGCGTCCGCGGAACGCCGCAGGCTTTGGCGAGAGCGCCGGGAGACAGCCCCATCGGGACGAGGAATTCTTCCCGCAGAACTTCGCCGGGATGCAGCGGTGGAAGCTTCTTTGCCATCTACGATCCTCCTTGGTCCGGGCGGCGATCGGCCGCCGTGGTTTGGCTGGAGCGTTTTCCAGCGAAGTGGATACCGCAATTACGGCAATTACGGTGACAGTGCACTCAATCGACCAGCCGAAGCCGTTCGCACCGGAAAGCCGTTGACGAGCGCGCTATCGCCGAACCCGAATGGATTGAGGTCACCGTAATTTCGATGGGCAGCGCCATCGGCGGTTTTACAAATTGTGCGATGATGGAATGGTGCCGCTGATTTGCCCGACGTGTCAAAATGTTTTCGCGGGTAAAGCATCCATGCCAGCGACGCCCCTGTTACTTTGCATGGGGTTGTTTTCGATATTTTAGCCCGCAGAGCGGATTAGCGAAAGCGTAATCCGCCGTTACGGATTCAGCCAAGGCGGCGGATTACGCCTTCGGCTAATCCGCCCTACGGGCTACTGCAAGGTTTTGGCGGCAGCCTTGGCGCGAATGCGGCGTTACCGGACGCATCACCCCCACCGGAGTTGTGGGTGGCTTCGTCAAGCCAAAGCTGCCGAATCCCTTATAGCAGTTCCGGCGTTCTATTTTCCAGCGGCGCAGGCGCGGCCGCAGATTGCGACACCTCTCCTGATCAGCTACTTCGAACCGCGCCAGCCTAATCCAGGAGACAAGCATGCAAGTCGCGGTCATCGGGGCGGGAGCCGTCGGGTGTTACTATGGGGGGCTGCTCCTCCGGGCAGGACATGACGTGACGTTCATCGGCAGGCCAGCGCATGTCGACGCCATCAACGCGCATGGGCTGCTGCTGGACACGCAATTCTTCAGGGGATACCTGCCCGCGAAGGCCGCTACGGACGCAACCTCCCTCGCCTCGCCTGACCTGGTGCTGTTCTGCGTCAAGTCGGCCGATACCGAGGAAGCCGGCCGGTCCCTGGCCGGATGCCTGCGGCCGGAAACATCTGTTCTCAGCCTGCAGAACGGCGTCGACAATCCACAGCGTCTCCGCGGCGTCACCGGCCACGCTGTCATTCCTGTGGTGGTCTATGTCGGCAGCGAAATGGCCGGGCCCGGACACGTCAGGCATCACGGCGGCGGAAACATCGCGATCGGCGCCGCTCCCGCGAGCGAAGCGCTGGCGCAAATGCTTGACGCGGCCGGCATCCGGACGACGATCGCCGACGACATAGAAGTGACGCAGTGGAGCAAGCTGGTCACGAATTGCGCCTTCAACGCGCTTTCGGCCGTGGCGGGCATCCCCTACGGACCGATGCTGGAGGTCGAAGGCACCAGGGATGTCGTCGCGAGCGCGGTGCAGGAAGCCGTGATGGTGGCCCGTGCCAGCGGCGTATCGATGCCGGAAGACATCCTGGAGCAGATATTGAAAATTCCCGCCGCGATGCCGAACCAGATGTCGTCCACCGCGCAGGATGTGGCGCGCGGCAAGCCCAGCGAGATCGACTTTCTCAACGGCTATGTGGTGCGCAAGGGCGCCGAGCTCGGCGTTCCCACTCCGACCAATCAGGCCCTGCAGGTGATGGTGAAACTGGCGGAACGACGTAACGAGATGCCGCAGCCGTAGGGCGGAATAGCCGAGCGTATTCGGCCACTGCCGCTACACCGGCTATTGCGCCCCACGCTCTCCCCTTGAAACGTTGCCTATCGGTACCCACGTTTGGGCATTACTCGATTTGGAGAATCTTTATGAAAGGCGGCCAGGAATTTGTCGAAGAGCTTGTTCGAAAGCCGTCATGACAGAAATTACAAAGATATCGCCCACACTGATCGTTTTGTCCGGGCTGCCCGGTGCGGGCAAGAGCGTGCTGGCTGAAAGCCTCTCCCGCGAGCTGTCAGTCCCGATTTTCTCGATCGACGCGATCGAGGCGGCGATGTGG
>DATDHK010000221.1:0-5030 GCA_036521635.1 Bryobacteraceae bacterium
GACGACTGGCGCGTGAAGCCCAACCTGACCGTGAGCCTGGGCCTGCGCTATGAGACGCAGACCAACATTCATGACTGGCACGACTTTGCTCCGCGCATTGGTTTCGCTTGGGCGCCTGGGCAAAGCAAGAATAACCCGCGCCCCAAGACCGTGTTCCGCGGTGGATTCGGAATGTTCTACGACCGTTTCTCCGAAGGCAGCGTCTTGACGGCGGAGCGGTTCAACGGAATCAATCAGCAGTCGTTCGTCGTAACGAACCCGACCTTCTTCCCGAATATTCCTTCGACTTCGCAGATCGCCCAATTCGCCAAGGGTCAGACCATTCAGGAAATCGATTCCAATCTGCGGGCGCCTTACATCCTGCAAGGAGCGATCGGAATCGAGAGGCAGCTTCCACGGAACATTACGGTGGCCGTGAATTATCTGAGTTCACACGGACTGCACCAGTTCCGTTCGCGCGATATCAACGCGCCACTGCCGGGAACCTTTACCGGCGTGGTTGGGAGCGGCGTGTTCCCTTATGGCAACGTCGGCCCGATCTACCTGATGGAGTCTTCCGGAATCTATAACCAAAACCAAGTGGTCACGAATGTGAATGCGCGAGTGGACAGCAAGATCTCGTTGAACGGGTTCTACATGTTCGGCCACTCCAATAGCAATGCGGACGGCATCGGCAACTTCCCGGCCAACCAGTACAACCTGGCGGGCGAATACGGTCCGGCGCAGGGCGACGTTCACCATCGCGGCTTTATCGGCGGTTCCATCACAACCAAGTGGGACATTCGTCTGGCGCCGTTCATTCAAATGAATTCCGGCGGACCGTTCGACATCACAACCGGCACGGACCTTTTCGGAACGCAGTTGTATAACTCGCGGCCCGGAATCGCAACCGATCCGAGTATTCCAGGCGTCATCCAGACCCCCTACGGGTTGCTGGATCCGAATCCTAAGCCCGGCGAAGCGATCCTGCCGCGCCATTTCGGCAGAAGCCCCGGCTCGATCACGGTGAATCTGAGAGTGGCCAGAACCTTCGGGTTCGGTCCGGCCCGTGAAAGAGCGGGCGCCGCGGGCGATTTCGGCGGCGGTGGGGGCGACGATCACGGCGGAGGCCCACGCGGTGGCGGAGGCGGACCGCGCGGTCCTGGTGGCGGTGGCGATCATGGTGGAGGCGGCGCGCGCGGCGGCGGCATGGCCATGGGCGGCATGCGCGGTGGCGGGGGCGGCGGTGGGGGAAGCACCAATCGGCGCTACAACCTTACGCTTTCCGTGCAGGCGCGCAACCTGCTGAACCACGTCAACCCCGGCCCGATCCAAGGGAATATCACTTCCCCGCTCTTCGGCACGTTCAATTCGTTAGCGGGCGGATTCGGCGCCTTCGCGGAAAATGGAAACAATCGCCGGCTCGAAATGCAGTTGCGCTTCGCGTTTTAGCAGGAGACTACTTCGCCTGGCGCAGCGCCTGGTGCAGCACGGATTTGATGTACGTTTGGTAAGGCAGGCCCTTCTGGGTCGCCTGTTGGCGCGCCAACTCAATATCGTCCTCCGGTAACCGGATCGAGACGACGCGCGACTTCGAAGCAGCCAAACGCGCTTTCAGGGTTGCCTGGCCAAGGCGCTTCAACTTACCCTTCTTCGCCGCTTCAACAAGGTCCTTGTCCAGTCGTGCGCGGTTCTTGTACCACCACTCGGCCTCTTCGGCTTCCGACTTAAAGGCGGGTATCACGCGTTTCTGTTTCATCCGTGGGTCTCCCAATAAAGGTTCCGGTAAGCGCGGCTCGCCGCGTACGCGGTAACGGCCCGGACCTTTCCTTCCCTCTGCATCCAAACTCCGATGAGCACGCGGCCGGTCTTAGTCACACCCAGAACCTTGTAGCGTTCCTCGTCGTTCCGCGCCTGATACTCCAGATAAACTGGATCGCCGGTCATGAGCTCCTCAAATTCATCGGTTGTCACGCGATGGTTTTTCAGGCGCCGCGTGTTCCTGGCATCCCAATCGAATTCGATGCCGCCGCTCACCTCACTCATTATGTTTGCGTTGTATATACGTTGTCAACGTCAAAGGTGGTAGGGGGCGGGTGGCAGGAAAATCTGGTGTGAGCGTTAATGGGAAGATTTTCCTACCACCTACCTCCCACCACCCACACCTCCTGTTAAACTTAGACTGAACCATGCCAATTAGTAAGGATTTGCTGGACATCCTGGTCTGTCCCCTGTGCAAGGCGCCGGTCGAGTTGAAGCCGGATAATTCCGGCCTTAAATGCGTTCAATGCCACCGCGTCTACCCGATTCGCGACGACATTCCTGTGATGCTGATCGACGAAGCGAAGATCGAAGAGTAAGCTTCTGGGCAACATGAGCAACGTCTTTGAGCGCCTAACCCCGGGGGCGCGAGTCGCGGTGATTCGCTTGCGGTCGCTGGGCGATTGCGTCCTGACCACGCCTGCCATCTCGCTGCTCAAACAGTGCCGGCCAGATCTGCGGATTGCCGTCGTGGTGGAAGACGCTTTCGCCACGGTGTTCTCAGGCAATCCGGATATCGATTGCATTCTCGCGCCCAACGTGTCCGAGGTTTCGAGGTTTCGCCCGCGACTCGCTCTCAATCTGCACGGCGGGCGCGCCAGCGCCTGGCTCATGTTGATGTCGCGCGCAGGTTTGCGGGCCGGATTCGCGCACTTTCGTTTTTCTCCGATTTACAACGTTCGCATTCCGCGCGCTCAAGAGATTCTCAACGTGGAACGCACGGTCCACACCGCCGAGCATTTGGCGTCCGCCATGTTTTTCCTGGGCGTGCCGCAACGCGAAATCCCCCGGGCGACGCTGTTCGCAACACCTAAGCCCAGGCCGCGCCCCTACGCCGTCCTGCATCCCATGGCGGCCACGCCAGAAAAAACCTGGGCGTTTTCTAATTTTCTAACGGTGGCCGAACATATCCAGCGCAATCTCGGGCTCGAGCCGATTTTTATCGCGGGGCCGGGTGAGAGCCTGGTGGCATTCGACCGGTACACGTGCATCTCCGGCGCATCGCTTGAAGAAGTGAAATCCTTGTTAGCCGGCGCGTCGCTCTTCATCGGAAACGACAGCGGACCCGCCCACATGGCGGCAGCATTCGGCCTCGCAGTAGTGGCGCTGTTCGGCCCATCCGATCCAGCCATCTGGCATCCCTGGCGGACGGCATCCGCGGTGATGACTTCGAGCGGCAACATCAATTCCATACAGGTATCGCAAGTTGTGGAAGCGATCCAGCGCTTGCCCGTCCCACAACCCCAATGAGACGCCTGCTCCGTTCCGTCCGTCCATATTTCGCACCGCTCTTGCTTTCAGTGGTGCTCATGGCGCTGGTGGGCGCGGCCCAGGGCTTCATGGCGATCCTGGTGGGGCCGATCTTCGACCGCGTTCTCAAACCGGATTCGCCCGACTCGCTCATTCCGCTTTTCACCATTCCAGGTTTCAATCATCCGGTCTACTTGCAGAACTTCGTTCCCGCATCCGTCCACAATGTGTGGACCATGGTCGCCATCGCGATGCTCGGCGTATTCCTGGTCAAAGGCCTGTGCGATTATTTCGGCAACTACGTGGTGAACTACGTCGGCTTCTCCGCCGTCACCGATCTCCGCCAAAAAGTTTTCGACCGCGTGCTCCGCCAGGACGCGCATTTCTTCGAATCCAACTCCACCGGCCGCATCATGTCGTCCATCATGAACGATCTCGAAAAGATTCAGATAGCCACGTCGCACATACTGGCGGACTGGATGCGGCAATCCTTTTCGATGATCTTCCTGCTCTGGGTTGTAATTCAGAAGGACTGGCGGCTGGCCATCGTCAGCCTCACCGTGCTGCCCTTCGTCATCATTCCCACGCTACGCATCGGCAGGCGTATCCGGCGTACTACGCGCCGCGCTCAAGATAATGCGGCGGAGCTGAACCAGATTCTTCAGGAAACCATCAGCGGCCATCAGGTGGTGAAGTCGTTCGGCACGGAAGACATCGAATCCAATCGCTTCCGCATGGCCGCGCATTTGCTGAAGACCAGCAATCTCCGTTACGTCGCGCTGCAAGCCCTTTCCTCGCCTTTGATTGAATTTTTCGCCGCGATCACGATCGTGGGATTGCTGACCTACGCGCGATTCCAGATCAAGGCCGGAGCGTTGACGGCTGGCGAATTCACCAGCTTCGTGATCGCGCTGCTGATGCTTTACGAGCCGGTGAAACGGCTCACCGGAATTCACAACATCTTCCAGCAGGCCGCCGGGGCATCGCAGAAAGTCTTCGAATACCTCGACCGCGATCAGCAGATTACCGACAAGCCTGGCGCGGCGAAACTCCACAAGTTCCATCAGTCCATTGTGCTCGACAACGTCGGTTTCCAATATTCCAATGCGCCCAATGGATTCCTGCTCAATGGCGTCCAACTGGAGGTGCGGGCCGGTGAAGTGGTGGCGCTGGTTGGCCCCAGCGGCGCCGGAAAAACGACGCTGGCGAACCTGGTGCCTCGATTCTACGACGTCACCAGCGGCGCGGTCCGAATCGACGGCAAGGACGTTCGCGATTTGCAGCTTGCCTCGCTGCGCGAAAAAGTGGGAATGGTGGCGCAAGAGACGTTTTTGTTCAACGACACGGTGGCCAACAATATCCGCTACGGCAAACCCAAAGCCAAGGACGAAGAGGTTCGCGCGGCCGCCCGCAGTGCGCTGGCCGAAGAGTTCATCGAGCGGATGCCACAGGGCTACGAGACGATTATCGGCGAGCGCGGAGTTAAGATGAGCGGTGGGCAACGCCAGCGATTGGCCATCGCGCGGGCTCTTCTCAAGAACGCGCCGATTTTGATTCTGGATGAGGCCACGTCGCATCTCGATACCGAATCGGAGATACTGGTGCAACGCGCTTTGCAGACCCTGATGAGCAATCGCACCGTGATCGTGATCGCCCACCGTTTGTCCACCATCCGCCGGGCGGATAAAATCGTCGTGGTGGATCAAGGGCGCATCACCGAGATTGGAACGCACGACGAATTGGTCAACCACGGCGGCATT
>DATDHK010000222.1:0-3681 GCA_036521635.1 Bryobacteraceae bacterium
CGACTTCTCGGTATGGGAGATCTGGGGAGCACTGGCCCATGGCGGCGTACTGGCGATCGTTCCCGGACAGATCGCGCGGTCGCCGCGAGATTTCCGCGAGTTCGTCCGGCGCGAACGGGTCACTGTCTTAAGCCAGACTCCAAGCGCATTTAGCATGTTCATGGCCGGATCCGCCGGCGGCAATGGAACGCCCGAGTTACGCTACATCGTTTTCGGCGGCGAGGCCCTCGATGTGGCCACCCTGAAACCTTGGTTCGAAGAGCATTCCGGAAAAGGGCCTCTGCTGGTCAACATGTATGGAATCACGGAGACCACCGTGCATGTCACACATCGGTTCATCACCAAGGCCGATCTTGTAAACCGCCACGGAAGTCCCATCGGGCGCCCGATTCCGGCATGGAATTTGTGCGTGCTCGATCAGCATGGACGGCCCACGCCCCACGGCGTTGTTGGTGAGTTGTATGTTGGCGGCGCAGGCGTGGCTCGAGGCTACTTGAACCGGCCGGATTTAACCGCCGAGCGCTTCCTGGCCAGTGAATTCGAGCCGGCAGGAAGGCTCTATAAAACCGGAGATCTGGGAAGGATTCTGGCTGACGGATCCATCGAGTTCGCCGGCCGTAACGACTTCCAGGTCAAAATACGCGGATTCCGCATTGAACTGGGTGAAATCGAAGCTTGTCTCACCCAATACCCCGGAGTGAGAGAAGCTGTCGTCGCCGTTCGAGAGATTGCCGCCGGCGACAAACAACTCGTCGCTTACTTCACTTCTGTGCAGGACGATGCGCCTCCACAGCCCGAAGCGCTCCGTGAACATGTGCTGAATCGCTTACCTTCGCATATGACGCCCGCTGCATTCGTCAGGCTGAAATCATTGCCGCTCACCGCAAATTTCAAGCTGGACCGAAGCGCGTTGCCGGAGCCATCGAGCGATGCCTATGCCAGCGCCGCCTATGAAGCGCCGCGCGGAGAGGTGGAATGCGGCCTGGCGCGAATCTGGCAGAAGGTCCTGAAGGTCGACCGGGTGGGGCGTCAGGATACATTTTTCCAGCTCGGCGGCGAATCGATGCGCGTCATCACGATGATCTCCCATGCCCGCGATTGCGGCTGGCTGCTTACTCCACAACAGGTCCTGACACACCAGAGCCTGGCTGCCATCGCCGCCGTGGCTTTGACCATCGGCGCGGACAACGCCGCCGGGACCGAGATTCGCGTTCCCGCACTAACGGCGGAAGCCGCGCTTCCCGAGGGCATTGAACAAGAGTTGCCTCTCTCCTCCCTGCAACTCGGGATGGTGTTCCACAACCGTCTTGTACCTGAAGCTGGACTCTATCACGACGTATCCAGCATGGAAGTCAGGACGCCGGGCTGGAATGAGGAGATCTTCAGCTCCGTCCTGGCCGCGCTTGTTCAGAAACATGCTGTGCTGAGAACGTCGTTCGTGGTCGAACACCCACGCGGTCCGCTGCAGTTGGTCCACCGGGAAGCTCGCATCCCGCTCCAGATTATCGACATCTCATCGCTGGGCCGCCAAGAGCAGCAGCAGACCATTCGCGACTTGATTGGGGACGAGAAGACCAAAGCGTTCGATCTGGCGAGTCCGCCGTTGCTGCGAGGCTTCGTGCACCTGCGCGGTCCCGGTATTCTGCAATTCACGCTGAGTTTCCACCATGCAATTTTGGACGGCTGGAGCCTGGCGCTTTTCCATACCGAGCTTTTTGAGGCATATGCCGAACTATATGCAAGAAACGAGCGATGTCCCGTACTCCCGCCCCTCGCCGTTACTTTCGCAGCCGCGGTCCGGTCGGAATTGCGAGCCTTGCAATCCGATGAGACCAGACGCTTCTGGAAGGAGTACCTGGCGCAACGCCCTGCATTTTCGTTTCCCGCTCTTCATCGAGACGGCCGGAAAATGCACGGCCGCCGCTTGGAGGTCCGTGTTCCCGCCAAGCTGAAAAACGAATTGCGGGCCTTGGCGGCACAACTGGCCACGCCGCTCAGAACCGTTCTTCTCGCCGCACATGTGCGCGTAATGAGTTTATTGTCGGGCCATGACGATGTGGTCACGGGTGTCATTTCCCACGTGCGGCCCCATGAACGCGATGGCGAAAACGTACTCGGACTCTTCCTCAATACCGCGCCTATCCGAGTCGAGGCGCCGGCATCAAGCTGGCGGGACCTGATTCGGGCGACGTTCGAATCGGAAGTGAAGAGCTATCCGTACCGGGAATATCCATACTTTCAGATGTTCCTCGACAACGATCGGACGCCGATCGTCGAGACTGTTTTCAACTACGTCGACTTTTCGGTTTACAATCGCCTGCGCGATGCTTCGGGCATAAAGATCCTCTCACGAACCGGAATCGAGCGGACCAACTTCCCTCTGACGGCGAATGTCGTTAACAGCGAGCAAAATCTGAGCCTCGTTTTTGGTTGTGACCCCGAACGCTTCTCTCTCACCCAGTTGGAGAACTTGGGCGCATATTACCTGACGGTTCTGGAGTCCATGGCCGCCGGGCCGGACGGACCGCATTACGCCTGTGACCTGCTGCCCGCGAAGGAGCGGAATAAGGTTGTCGTGGAGTGGAACGATACCAAGCTCGAGCCTTCGCGCTCGAAGTTTATCCACGAATTGTTCGAAGAGCACGCGCGGCGTGCGCCGGACGCCGTCGCGCTCAGCTTCGAAGGCCGGCAACTCAGCTACGTTGAGCTGAACCGGCGTGCTAACCGATTGGCGCATCGGTTGCGGAAGTCGGGCGTCGGGCCGGAGGCGCGCGTTGCCATTTGCGTTGAGCGCGGCTTCGATATGATCGCCAGCTTGCTCGCCGTATTGAAAGCCGGGGGCGCTTACGTACCGCTCGATCCGGAGTACCCGCCGGAGCGGTTGAAGTACATGCTGGGCGAGAGCGCGCCATCGGCAGTCATAACTCAAGGACACCTTTTGCAGGGGGTGCTTGGCGCGTCTCTGGAGACCGTCCTCCGCGACAGGGAAGTGCTCGATATTGCGGACGACTCTGTTTGGAGCTGCGACACCCAGGAGAACCTGGCTCGAGAGGTTACCGGGCTGACAGCGGATCATCTTGCGTATATTGTCTTCACTTCGGGATCCACTGGACTTCCCAAAGGTGTGATGATCGAACACCACGGAGTGACGAATCTGGCTTTGTCGAAGATCGAGGACTTCGCTATCGAACCGGCCAGCAGAGTCTTGTTGTTCGCGTCATTCAGTTTCGATGGATGCGGGTCGCAGATCGCAATGGCGCTGTGCTCCGGCGCGACACTATACATACCGCCACGCGGGCCTTTGCCGATTGGGCGGCCACTCGCCGATTTCATCGCCGAGAACAAAATCACGCATGCGACGCTGCCGCCCGCGGTACTGGCCAAACTGGAAAGCCGCGAGTCGATTGATTGCGTGCATACGCTGATTGTCGCCGGCGATGTCGTCAGCGGCGCACTCGTCAGGCATTGGGCCCCGGGCCGCCGTCTGATCAACGGTTATGGTCCCACGGAAGCAACGGTTGGGGCCGCTTGGCATTATTGCTCGCCCGATGAACCAGGAAACCCGCCGGTTGGGGCGCCGATAGCGAACAAGAGGGTTTATATTCTGAACAGGCACCTCCAGCCGCTTCCGATTGGAGTGACAGGAGAGCTGTACATCGGTGGCTCCGGCATAGCGAGAGG
>DATDHK010000223.1:0-10754 GCA_036521635.1 Bryobacteraceae bacterium
GTGACCGGCGCGGTATTCCGGCTGCCGGTTGAAAACCCGCCGCCAATGACGCCGCCCAGTTGCGAGACTTCCACGAAAGATCCGGTCAGCAGCGCATCCAACACCACCGTGTCCGCGCCCACCGGAGGTTTTTCAAGCGTGGGCGGTGGCACGGGCGACGGGCTCGCCGCCACCGTCACGGGATCCGAGTCAACGTGTTTTGTCTTGGCCGGATCGGCCGGGCAGGACGTCTGCCTGGCGAAGACTTGTTTCCCGGCGACCAGGGCCGAGGTCAAGATCGGCTGCCAGGGCTGGGTCGCATCCCCCACGCCGATCGCCGCCGCGACTCCCACCTGGAAAACCGAAACGTGCGTCCCCGGATTCAAGTGGTCCACGGGAACAATCCGCCCGCATGCATAAATAGGCATGTCCACCACCGGCTTGTTCAGCGCGGGTGGATACGCGCTCACCACCATGGGGATGGGCGACTGCGCGCTCTTCTTGCCCAGCGCTTCCTGCGTGGCGGTAATCTTCTCGCCCACATTCAGCGCCCGCGTCAGTGGCACGTCGGTCTCGGCGTCGTGCGGATTGGAGATTCCAATTTGCTCCGTGGCGTGGGCAAAAACCTTCACCAGCGCATGCGGCAGATACCCGGAAACATGCACCGCCCGGGCGCAGTCGCCAACCTGCGAAACTATCGGCGGCGACAATTCGTTCCCACTCTCAATCGGAAATTTCGGATTGATCTTCGGCTCGCTCTGCGCCGCCAAAAAAGCCGGCAAAGCGATTAACAAGATCCAGGCAGCAGGTTTCATGAACAGGTAGTGACGGCATTAGCCCAATCGTTACGGTGACAACGGGCAGCCCTTTTTTCTCCCCTTCCCCTTCAACAACTTCCCGCCCGACCTCATCCTCAGCCACAACCCTGCATGGTATTCAAAGGACGAAAGGAAATACTATGTCAGACACCCCAACGAAACGGATTACCAAACTGAAGGCCGTCCGCCCAGAACTCACCAGCCACACTATCGTCATGCCCGAAAAAGACCTAGCCGCCTACCAGCGCCATTGCAAGGCATTTTTCGACGATTGCCGCCCCAAAACCAATATGGAGACTCACCTGACCCAAACGCTAGCCGATCTATCCTGGCGCTTAAATCGTATCCGGGTCGTCGAATCCAATCTGCTCACGTTGGTCTTCGCCGGACCTTCCGGCAGTACCGATCCGGCGAACCCTCAGGCTCTCCCGGCAGCCGCCATGGCGAAGGCTTTTCGCGAACAGGGCCGGGCCCTGGACAACGTCGGCAGGTATGCGGAGCGCCTCTCCATCCGTTTCAGCCAGGCCGTGAAGCAACTCCACGAAATTCAGGCCGACCGCCTGACCCGCGAACGTATAGACCAGCAAACCCTTCAAAAACATAAGGATGCAGGCACCCTGCGCAACCCAATGAAGCGTGGCTTCGTTTTTTAAAATGGCGAAATGGCTTCGTTTTTGCTACTTGCCTGCCATGCCCACCGAATAGGGCATCGCATGCAGCCGCGCCGCCCGAGGCATCGATTCCTGCTCGGCCAGGTGGCGGAACTTGGAAGGGCTCAATCCCATATAGCGTTTGAAGAGAAAGGAAAGGTGGCTTTGATCGGAAAACCCGCAAATCAGCGCAATCTCGGCCAACGGAGTCCGCGAATGGGCCAGCAGATGGGATGCATGCTGCACCCGCCGCCGACGGATCAGGTCGCCGATGGTGCAGCGGTTGTATTTATGAAACTGGCGCGACAAGTGTACGTAGTGCACACCCACTTCCGACGCAATGTCCGCCAGGCTCAGCCGTTCCAAAAATCGCGATTCCACAATGTCGGTGGCATGCTTCAGCCAATTCGGGACCAGGGCCGGCCGTGGCTTCGTTTCGGTCCTCGCCAGTTCCGCCAGGATCTCGAGTACCAGCCCCTCCACCGCCATGGAAGACGCGCAGTCCTCCCGTGAGAATTCGGCATATAGACGGTTAGCCAGCAACGTTGCGGTCAGTCCGCTGATCTCGGCGGATCTGCGTGGAATCGCGGATTGGCGGTCCAATTCCTCCAACACGGATGCTTCCGCCTGGATGTGCAAACATCGCAGACGGGTTTCGATAACGTCCTCATGGATCTCACCCGCTGGCAGAAAACGGATGGCGCCGGGACGGCACACCAATGTTCCATCCGCGGACTTCTCCCGGAACGAACCCTCCAGAACGAAGGTGAAGCAGACCTCGCGATGGGCATGCCTCGGCAACACCATGCCGGCCGGGTACAGATGCTCGCTCAGTGTGAAAGGCCCGATGGCGCGGAGCCGGACAATTTCTCCGGCGGCATCCTGGTATTGGAGCCGTGGCTGTTCTGCAATAGAATCCGCCACTCTTTTCGATTTACTACCGTTCGTTGGGGACGCGCACGGAATCAATCAATACTCCTCTACCAGCAGGACCATCTTCAGGCGAATGCTCCGCCGGAGTCGTTGCCAAGTTGTAAATCTTTAGTAAAAAGCGGATTAATGGTGCAACATGTGGTGGATAGAGCCCGATACTTCAGCCTGCGGCGCGCTAGGATTTGAGAGATGGCTAACGTTTTATGTCCACTATTCTGGTAATCGACGACGACGAAAGTCTCCGCGACACCATTGGGATCATGCTGGAGCAGGAGGGCTTCACCCCGGTCCTGGTGGCGGATGGAAATACGGGTTTTGAGCGGGCCTTGTCCCTGAAACCCGACCTGATGATTGTCGATCTGCGGCTGCCGGGAATGAGCGGCATCGATATTTGCAAGCAGGTGCGGTCGGCGAATATCAAGACCCCTATCGTCGTGCTCAGCGCGGTGGGCGAAGAGGTAGACAAGGTGCTGCTGCTCGAAATCGGGGCGGACGATTATGTAGTGAAGCCGTTCGGCGCGCGTGAGCTATTGGCGCGCATCCGGGCCGTGCTGCGGCGGACGTCGCCCGAGGCGCGCAAGATCGCTCAATTCGGAATCGTCTCGGTGGATTTTGAACGCCGCATCGTGTCGCGCCGGGGCGAGCCGGTGAAGGTGACGCCGGCCGAATACAATCTGCTGAGCTATTTCCTGCAAAACCCCGATCGTCCGCTCACGCGCGACATGATTCTGAATTCCGTATGGGGCTACGAATCCTTTCCCAACACGCGCACCGTGGACGCCCACGTGGTCCGTTTGCGGCAGAAATTGGAAGCCGACGCGAACCTGCCACGCCATTTTCTCACGGTGCACGGCGTCGGCTACCGCTTCGTCCCCTGAGAGCCGAGCGATTATGGGGATGCAACCATCGGTTTTGATCGTGGAAGACGCGGAGACGTGCGCGTCCATTCTGGAAATCATTTTCAGTTCCATTCCGGCCCTGAACGTCATCACGACGCCCAACGCGGACCGGGCCTGGGCGCTGCTCGAAAACTCGGCCCAAGGAATACGCGCCATCGTCACGGATCTGCACATGCCCGGAATGGACGGATTGGAGCTGATCAAACGCGTGCGGTCTCACAAGCTGCACGCCCGCATGCCTATCATTGTGATAACGGGCAGCACCGATCCTACTATGCCGGAGCAGGCGCGGGCCGGAGGCGCCAATGCAGTGTTCATGAAACCCTACTCACCCGCCCGGGTGCGGGAGAAACTGGAGGAGCTTCTTCAGCCATGACATCCAACACAAATAGGTTCTTGATTTTGACTTTGCTCCTGTTTTACACCATACCTTCAAAAGCCCAACCGTCCCCCGATCTCCGCGAAATCCTAACCCGCTTAGATCGTCTGGAGCAGGACAACAGATCGTTAACCGAAGAAGTCCGCGCTCTACGCAAAGAACTGGCGGACCTCCACGCCACCGCACCAACTGACGGACATGCCGCCGAAGACCGCCTCGCAGTCGAACAAAGCCGCGTGGAAGAAATCGCCCAAACGAAAGTAGAATCGTCCCAAAAATTTCCAATTCGCATCACCGGCATGGCTCTATTCAACGCCTACCTGAACGGACGGCACAACAACCAATCCGTCAATCCGACAGTTGCGTCCTTTGCGAACGGCGACGCCACCGGCGGCGCCACGCTCCGGCAAAGCACCTTGGGCTTCCTCTTCAACGGACCATTGACCGTCGGCGGAGCCAAGGTCAGCGGATCTGTTTACCTGGACTTTTTTGGCGGCTCGTCCGCATCGTTGAGTAACGAAGTGCGGCTGCGCACCGCGGAAATCAACCTGGATTGGACCAACACCAGCATCATGTTCGGCCAAACCAAGCCGATCATCTCGCCGCGCGATCCGGATTCGCTCGCGCAGGTGGGAGTCTCCCCGCTCACCGGCGCGGGAAATCTATGGCTATGGCAGCCGCAAGTGCGCATCGAGCAGCGCATGAAACTGGGAGGCAACACCGGGCTTACCGCACAGGCCGGCGTCTTCCAAACCGGCATTCTGACCGCGGTTTCAGATCCCAGCGGCTACGTTCCGCCGACCGACGGGGGGCGTCCGGAATACTCCCGGCCCGGAGTGGAAGGCCGCTTGGAGTTGTGGCGGGGTTGGGGCGAAAGCGGACGGCTCGAAATCGCCGGAGGCATTCATTTCAACCGCAACCGTGTCGGCTATGCCTCGCTTCCGTCCAACGTTTATTCGGTGGACTGGTTCTATCGCCCATTCTCCAAGCTCGAATTCTCGGGAATGTTTTTCCATGGAAGAAATGTGGCGACTCTCGGCGCTTTGCGGCAAGGCTTCATAGTACTGCCGAACGGAAAACCGATACCCGTTCGCAGCAATGGCGGATGGGCGCAGATACGAGTCCCCATCACGGCGCGCCTGGCGTTCAACCTATACGGCGGCCAGCAGGACGACCGGAATTCCGATCTGATCTACAGCAACATTTCCAAGAACCAAGCCTACTTTGGTAACGTGATGTACCGGTTGGCGCCCAACGTCATCGTCAGCCTGGAAGGCGGACAAGTCCGCACCACCTTTATGCAAATTGGAAACCGGCTGAATGACCACTATGACCTGGCGATCGCCTACCTTTTCTAGTCTCATATTTCATGTGGGGCAGGTTGGTAACCTGCGGCCGATTGTTAATAGGCCCGTAAATAATTACGTATCAGTACGGGGCGGATTACCAATCCGCCGCAGGTTATCAACCTGCCCCACATTTGTCATTCTTTGCGCGATTTTTTGCGCAATCCCGGCCCGCGCCGCCACCGTCACCGGACACGTCGACCTGGTTTTCTCACACGACCCGAACGTCCGCAAGCACCTGGATTATTCCGGCGTCGTAGTGTGGCTCGAGCCCCTGGACAACACGGCCTTCTTCCCCCGCGGCAGACACGCGGAGATGGTTCAGAAACACAAGACATTCACTCCCCACGTGCTCGCCATTACCGTCGGCGCCACGGTGGACTTCCCGAACTTCGATCCGATTTTTCACAACGCCTTCTCCAACTACAACGGACAGATCTTCGACATCGGCCTCTACCCGCCCGGCGCCAGCCGCTCCATCACTTTCCAGCGCGAAGGAGTCGTCCGCGTATTTTGCAACATTCATCCGGCCATGAGCGCCGTCATCGTCGTATTGAGATCGCCGTATTTTTCCGTCTCGGGTAAAAACGGAAGCCTGCAGATCACCGGTGTGCCGCCGGGCTCTTACCGCATGCGCGTTTTTCATGAAAGAGCGACGGAACAGACTCTCAGCGCCTTGAGCCGGATTATTGAAGTGACCAGCGAAGGCGCGCAGCTTGCGCCGGTCTCCGTATCCGAAAGCGGCTATTTGCAACTGCCGCACAAAAACAAGTACGGAAAGGATTATCCGGTTGTCCCGGATTCCGGCTCGTATGTAGGACCAAAGCCGTGAGATTTTCGAGACTTTCATTACTCTGGAAAATCCTGATTCCCACCTCGCTGGTGATGACGGTGGTCTTCGCCATCACCGGCTGGCTGGTGCAGCGCAGCGTTGTGAGCACCACCTACGCCAGCGTGGAGCAGGAAGCCAAGGCCAGTTTTCAAGCCTACGATTCGTTGTGGAAAGCGCGCGCCGACCTGCTAGCGTCGGTGAGCCAGATCCTGAGCACCATGTCCGATGTGCGCGGAGCGTTTGGCACCGGCGATCAGGCCACCATACGCGACAGCGCGGCCGAGTTGTGGTCCAAAGTATCCACCGAAGACGCTTTTTTCCTGGTGTCCGACGCGCAGGGCCGGGTGGTGGTGAGCCTGGCCGCGCCGGCCTCGTTTGTTCCGAACGACGAGCTGCCGATGGTGCCCGTAGCCCGCGCCCACTTTCCAAAACAGGCGTCGGGATTCGTTCAGAAAGGCGACGAGTTGTTCCAGGTAGTCGTCACGCCGGTGTACGTCGAATCGGCGGGGGGGGCCGCCTTGCTGGACGTGCTGGTGGCCGGATACAAAGTTGACGACGGCGTGGCGCACCGCCTGAAGGATTCCACCGGTGGAAGCGAGTACGTGTTCGTATCGCACGGCAGTGTCGTCACGTCTACGCTAGCGTCGGGAGACACCGCGGCCATCACGCCGGCGCTGCTTCAGAATCCGGGCGCTCCGCAGGTGTCCGATTACTTCGCGCTTTCAAGACCCTTGCTGGACGTGGGCGGCGCGCCCGTGGGCCAGCTTTTCATTTTGCGGTCATTCGCCGGAGCACGCCAGCGGCTGGTTGCGCTGCGCCGGCAAATTCTCGCTCTGTGGCTGCTGGCGCTGATCGCCGGTCTCGGCGTGACGTATTTGGTTGCGAAGAAAATCATGCAGCCGGTGGCCGAGCTCGATCGCGCGGCTGCTGAAATCGCAAAGCAGAATTACGACTATCCAATCAAGGTTTATGGCCAGGACGAATTGGGCCGGCTGGCCCTGACTTTCCAAAGTATGTGCGAGTCGATTCGGCAGGCGCGCGAAGAGCTGATCCGCCAGGAGCGGATCGCCACCATCGGCCAGCTTTCCACGTCGATCGTGCACGATCTGCGCAATCCGCTGGCGGCCATCTATGCGGGCGCGGAGATGCTCATCGACGGGCATTTGGGGGAACAGCAAACCCGCCGCCTGGCGAAAAATATCTATCGCGCATCGCGCGGGATTCAGGACATGTTGCAACAACTGCTGAACGTGGTGCGCGGAAAATCCGACACCAGCGAACTGTGCAGTTTGCGCGAAGTGATCGCCGCCGCGTGGGACAGCGTTGCTCCGGCCGCCGACGCTCATACCATCGAGCTGGTTGCCGATGTCCCCGACGGCCTGGAGTGTTCCATGGAGCGCGCCCGCATGGAGCGCGTGTTCGCGAATCTTTTCGAGAACGCCATCGACGCGATGCATTCCGGCGGGCAGATTTCCATCCGCTCACAAACGAATGGCGACAGCATAGTGGTGCGCGTGGAAGACACCGGTCCGGGAATCAGTCCCGCCGTGCGAAGCCGCCTGTTCCAACCGTTCGTGACCTCCGGCAAGAAAAACGGCCTGGGCCTGGGGTTAGCGTTGTCGCGTCAAACGCTGCTGGATCACGGCGGCGATATGTGGGCCGACAGCAACGGCCCGGGCGCCCGTTTCTGCCTGCGCCTGCCCAAGGAAATGAGGTGACTGTCAATTACTCGGCGACCGGCGATTGAATTCGCGATCCGTCGGCGCCGCCGGAATATACCCGCTCGAAGGCTTTCACGAAGTCAGAATTCTGGAATGGTGCTTAGTATGTATTTTGACGATCGAAAATGGCTTGTGGGTTTTCCACCAACATCATCTGAAGCTGCTCATGCGTCACTCCCCGCTTCTTCAACGCGGGGATCACGTCGTTATGAATATGCAGGTAGTGCCAGTTCGGCAAGACTGCCGGAAGATCGCGCTCGGGCAGCCAATCGTTGAAACACGCGGCGTCGTGGGAGAGCACCAGCTTGTTGGCATGACCGCGCTGGCACAATTGCGCCACGGTGTTGACGCGTTCTTCGAAGGGCAAAATGGTGTCGATGCCGAAGCGGTCCATGCCGAGATAGGATCCGTTGGCGATCAACTCCTGGAGATAATCCAGATCGGTGGTGTCCCCCGAGTGGCCGATCACTACGCGTGAAAGATCGACGCCCTCCTCTCGAAAAACGCGTTGCTGCTCCAAGCCCCGTTTGCTGCGGGCGTGGGTGTGCGTGGAAATGGGCACGCCAGTCTGACGATGCGCCTGCGCCACTGCTCGCAGAACGCGCTCCACTCCTTTTGTCATGCCGGGTGAATCGGTGGCGCACTTGAGAATTCCAGCTTTGACACCGGTGTCCGCGATGCCCTGCTGAATGTCTTTCACGAACATATCGATCATCGGCTCGGGGCCGTCGAACGGCGTGCCAGGCCCGCGAAAATGGAAGTAGAAAGGAATGTCGTTATAGGTATAAATTCCGGTCGCTACAATGATGTTGACCGGCGTCTGGCGAGCCACTTGCTGTATGCGTGGAATGTAGCGGCCAAGACCGACCACCGTGAGATCCACCACGGACGTTATGCCATGCGAGCTGAGTTCGTTGAGCCGCGCCACGGCTTCGGCGACGCGTTTTTCTTCATCGCCCCAGGCTTCCGGATAATTCTGCATGATCTCGGTGGAGAGCACGAAAATGTGCTCGTGCATGAGAGTGACGCCGAGCGCGGCGGGGTCGATGGGTCCACGAACTGTGTTGACGGTAGACAAGTGTTTCTTCAATGGTACACTCGAAGTTCCGGGTCAAACATAAGGAGAATTCGTTATGAAGAAAGTGCTTGCATTTTGTATTCTTGCGGCGGTACCGATGCTCGCGGGCGAGGGTGCGCTGACCGATTCCGAGCGGTCGTTTCTGGTGGAACAACTGCAGAAATCCAAGGAATATTTCCTGGCGAGCATCGCCGGCGTAAGCGACGCTCAATGGCGATTCAAACCGTCCCCCACGGTATGGTCCGTCGCCGAATGCGCGGAACACATTGTACTGTCCGAAGATTTTTTGTTCAAAACTTCGCAAGGAATACTGAAGGCGCCCGCCGTTGCGCGGCCCGAGACTTCTACTTCCGAGCAGGATCAAAAGCTCGTAGCCATCGTCGGGGATCGAAGCCACAAGGCAACCGCTCCGGAGCCAATTACACCGTCGGGAAAACTTGCGACGCCAGCCGACGCGGCGCGCGCATTCACGGAAAAACGCGACAGGAACATCGCTTACGCGAAGACCACGACCGATGAATTACGCGTGCACACGGTCAAGGGACCGTTGGGCACCATGGATGCGTACCAATTCCTGCTGTTGATGGCGGCGCATACCGGACGGCATACGGATCAGATCAAGGAAGTCCAGGCGAACGCCGATTATCCGAAGTAGCTCGCGACACAATATCAGTTGTTGGAAAAACTTTAGTTGCTGGGGAAGCCTTCGAGTCCTTTGATCTCCCGTATGTGCGCGGCGTGTGTCTCCGCGTGATGCGCATTTGCCGTTAGCCATTGATAGGCGTCCAACTCGCCTAGTACGGGGTGCGGACTGAAGTGACTTCGCAGGTCGTCCTGCGTGCCGGCGGCATACTGCATGGTTCGCTCGCGGGCTTCCAGAAAAGCTGTCACCGCTTCCGCCAAAGATGCAAAGCGGCCACTTGGGCGAAGCGCATGCGGAGCTTGATTGACGCCGCGCGGAATGGTAGTCGCACGGATCTTGTTCTCGCGTTCACGCCGTTCGTCCGGCGTCTCAGTTTTCGCCGGTGTTTGCAGGCTCTTCCGCACCAAAGCCACCAGGCTATCGTCGGAGACGGCCAAATGTTCCGTGTATTCCAGAATGGACCAGCGGTCGGGGGATGGTTTCCAGCGGGCTTGGTTTTCAGTTACACCGTCGACTGCGTCGAGTAGGATCCCGCGAGTTTTTGTTAGAACGTGGATTGCTTTTTGGCGCTCTTGGTCGGTTAGCATTACTGTTCATGTTAACCGATCATGCGGGAAGTAGCAGGAAAGGTGACCACGCATTTGCCGCCGGCGCTGGGCGGCTCCCGCCGGAAAATGCGGATGACGCCCGGCAGGCCGTGTGTTCGCATTGCGGCGGAGAAACACGCGGCGTTGGAGTCGGTAGCCAGAAATACGAAATGCCTTCCCTCATTGCGGCAGCGGGCCACCATGGCGTCGGCCAATTCGCGGGCGCGTTCGATGTAGTTCGGCATCAGCGCCTGCCACTCGGCCTCGGGCTTGTCTTCATCCTTCATAGTCCAGCAAGCCAAATGCTGAGGACAGATGTAGAAGAGATCCGCTGTGGTGAACCAGCGTGGATACCGGCGGACCGGTGCGGCGAGGTCTTCAAAACGGTTGTCGATGACATAATTCACGACGTAGCCGCGCGCCGACACAGCCGCCAGGAAAGCGCCTGAACTGGCTGATAGATATTGCTCGAGCGCATCGTCCCAGAAATCGATTTGACCGGCGGCCTGGTACAGGTCGTCCGCCATCACGGACGCCGCTTTCATCAATTCGCGATTGGAGAGCGCGCCGATGCCGCGGCCGACGGCGGCACGAATGAGACTTTGCTGAGCGGCGCGGCTCTTCGGCGGCGCCGCTTTTAATTCGCGAGAAAGCCGTTCGATGGCGCGGACGCTCTGGTCCCAATAGCCGGTGATGTTCGGGAGGGCCCAGTCCATGCTTGATTGAGATTAGCAGGCGGCACTGCGATACGAATAGTTTGACAGGCCGATGCGGATTTGCTGTAATGATTGAGAAGTAACCTTCCCGCATTGCTCCTCAGTAGCTCAATGGTAGAGCATTCGGCTGTTAACCGAAGGGTTGTAGGTTCGAGTCCTACCTGAGGAGCCAA
>DATDHK010000224.1:0-3579 GCA_036521635.1 Bryobacteraceae bacterium
ACGTAACCATAGTAGCAATAGAATGGGACCTTGATTATAAGACGCGGGGGAAGCTGTTTCGGCTTCTTGCAGATGTGGAAAATGGGGACTGGGGGCTCGGGACTGGGGACTTGTAGGCTCACCAGCCCCCAGTCCCCAGCCCCCAGTCCCGGGATTCACCGGTACGTCTCCACCGAAATCCGCTGGCCGTCGGTTCGGATTGTTATCATGCCTCGCGTATCGGTGCGCAGGATGCCGGCGCGATGCGCCGTCAGACGTTCCAGCACTAACGGGTGCGGATGGTGGAACGAGTTCTCGAAGCCGTCGG
This sequence comes from Bryobacteraceae bacterium, assembly GCA_036521635.1. Classification (GTDB taxonomy): domain Bacteria; phylum Acidobacteriota; class Terriglobia; order Bryobacterales; family Bryobacteraceae; genus Palsa-89. The sequence goes on from DATDHK010000224.1 coordinate 308, forward strand.
AAATTACCGCGTACATCGGCGACACCGCATCCAGGAACGGCCCGGTGCTGGACGTATTGCTGCCGTGATGGCCCACTTTCAGCACATCGGCGCGGAGCGGCTCGCCGTCGGCCAGGGCGCGCGCCTCCATCGGCTTCTCCATGTCGCCTGTTAGAAGAAAAGATCGCCGGCCGTAGGTGATCCTGAGTGCCAGCGAGTCGTTGTTCTTTGGGCTCTCGGCTGGGACGTAATCGGAGGGCGGCGAGAGGATCTCGATTCGAGCGCCGCCAAAGTCGAACGCCTGGCCGCTTTGGCGCGGAACGATTTTTGCTCTTTGCCGGTTGGCTTGCTGTTCCACGGCGGCCCACACTTCGCCGCGCGCGGCGGCTCCGATCCACAGCTCGGCCGGGTGGAAGTTCTCGATTAATGCCGGCAATCCTTGAGCGTGGTCGGCGTGCGCGTGAGAGAGCGCGATGACGTCGACTTTGCGGATTGACCGGCCCCACAAATAGGGGGACACCACGTCTTCGCCGATATCCATGCGAGGCTTTGCGTGTCTGCCAAAAGAAAGAACGCCGCCGCCGTCCATCAGCATGAGTTTTCCATCCGGAAACGCCACCAGCAGGCTGTCGCCCTGACCTACATCGATGGCCGTGAGCTCCAGCTCGCCCGAGTGCACTAGAGGCCGAAAAGGATGCCAAAAAACAAGGGCGAACAGAATCCCGACGGCGACAGCGGAGGCCCATCCCCAACGGCGCGACTTCGGCAGCGCCAATGATAGCCACACCAGCGCCGCCGAAAATGCGATACAAAGCCATAGCGGCGGATCGGCCACTCGCCAGTTTGGCTCGAGATGCAGATGCCAGTTGGCGATTTTTTCGCCCGCGATCAGCAGCCATTCCGCGATCGCGGCCGGGAAATGCCAGCCGGTAAACACCGCCACGAATCCGCTGGGGACCACCAGCCCGAGCAGCGGCACCACAATAATGTTCGCGGAAAAACCGGACAGCGAGATGCGATGAAAGTAAATTGCCATCGGCAGGGCCACGCCGATCTGGATCGCGGTGGAGATGACGGCCATTTCGTAGGCATAGAAAATCAGCCGGGCGCCGAAAGCTACGGCGTGCACCAGCCAACTTTGAGGAATCCGGAAGTAGTGGTGCAATGTTTCCGCGAGCAGCCGCAGCTCAATGCGAAACTGCGCGGCCGGCGGCGGCATGCGAGGATCCCGGCTGACTTCCACGATCCCGCGAAGTCCGTGGGAAAATGGCGCGGAAGTGACATTGAGCACCGGGACGGCCAGCATGGCGATGGCCGCCACACAGAGAAACGACAACTGAAATCCAGGCTCGAAGAGCTGGCCCGGATCGCAGATCAGGTACGCCAGGGCGACGGCGGCCAGCAGATTCATCGGCCGCCCGCGCCGGTAAAAAAAGCGCGCGGCAAGGTACAAAGTGAACCCGCCGGCTGCCCGGACCGCCGGAGCATTCCCGCCTGAAACCAGCGCGTACAGCCAGGCCGCTACGGCGGTCGAGGCCAACGCCGGCAGTTCCGGAATGAAGCACAGCCGCAGCAGGAACAGGAAGAACGCGGCCAGCACCATGATATGCAGGCCGTCGATCACCAGCATGTGAAAGGTGCCGGTGCGCCGAAAATGATCGGTCCAGATTTTTTCGAGCTTTCGGGTTTCGCCGATGAGCGTGGCCTCCATCATGCCCGTGGCGTAGGCGTCGTTTTGGTAGAGCTGCTCGATGCGGCTGAGGGCGGCCGTGCGCAGTCCGAAAATCGCTCCGGAGAAGACCGATCCGCAGCGGCCCGGCTGCACGGCGATGGGGCTGCCGGCAGCCACCGAAGCGGTCCAATATATATGACTGCGCGCGGAGAAAGCCGCGTAATCGAATGCGCCCGGGTTTTGGAAATTCCGCACGGGGCGCAGGCGGGCTGGCAGCTCGACCTTCTGCCCGTAGACAAAGTTGGGCGGCGTCTCACCGTCGCGGACCGCCAGGCTTACCCGCGCGCGCGCCCCTGGAGCGAGCTCCAAAACGAACTGTTCGCGGCCATCGTTGAAGGCCGAGGGTTCCACCACGCATCCGCTGACCAATACCGTTTCCCGCGAACCGGCGTCGATCCCGGGCGGCTTTGGGGGCGTGTGTATCGTCTCTAACAGTGCGCCGGCCGCTAACATCATGACCAGGCAACAGATCCAGGAAAGCGAATTGGTGTTTGAGGTGACTGTCACCGCTTTCACCGTATATAGTGCCAGCAGAAGAGCTACTATAAGTAGTTCCTGAATCTCGAAGTGAACGAAGCGCCCGAGAATGATGCCGGCGGCCAACGCCAATAGCGGAACGACAAGCGGGTTCTTCACGGTGAAGCTAGTGAGTGGGAGCCTGCGGGGAATGATCTCAACAAACTCTGAAACAACCTCGTGCGCCCCGGAGTCAAGTAGGTTGGGTAGAGGTGTATGAAGCCTGTCGAAATTCTGCTGGTGGAAGACAATGCCGGGGACGCGGTCCTGATGCGCCAGGTTATGGGCGAATCTAAGATTCCGGTAAACCTGCATATTGCGCGGGACGGAGAGCAGGCCCTGATTATCTTGTCGGACGCACAATTCCGGCCGGACCTTATTATTCTCGACCTGAATCTCCCCAGAATTCCGGGCAGCGTGGTGCTCGAGCGATACAAGGCCGGGAAGGCGCCGATCGTGGTTTTCAGCTCGTCCTGGAACGAGACCGAAATACAGAATGCACTGAATATGGGCGCGCGGGAGTTCATTCAGAAGCCTACCGACATCCAGGAGTTCATCGACGCCGTCTGCGGAATTATCCAAAAGTGGGGCGTGCGGAGCGAAAACGGCGCGGCCGGCGCGAAGTAAATATCTTCACAGCTTGTCGATCGTCTCGTACAATTCCGCGGCTCGCACGGGCTTTGAGAGATAGCCATCCATGCCCGCGTCCAGGCAGTGTTGACGGTCGCTGGCCATGGCGCAAGCGGTCATGGCCACAATCGGCGTGCGCGCGCCGCCATTGCGAATCGCCTTGGTGGCCTCGATGCCATTCATCTTAGGCATCTGGAGATCCATGAGAATCAGGTCGACCGCGTGGGTTTCCAGGAGCGCCAGCGCCTCTTGCCCGTCGCCGGCAACCAGCACCGAGTGTCCACGTTTCTCGAGCAAACGAATGGCCAGCTTTTGATTCACCGGATTGTCTTCAGCCAGAAGAATTCGGAGACTCTTGGCCGGCTGGGGTATTTCAACGGGCCTCGCGCCGGGCGGCTTGGCTACATTGTTCCCC
>DATDHK010000225.1:0-11260 GCA_036521635.1 Bryobacteraceae bacterium
TGTTCCACCAGCGTTCTCAGTTTCGGCGGGAAGTCCGGAAAGCGCTGTAATTTATCATGCAGAAATCGCAGGCCGATAATGATGTGGCCCAGCAGTTGGCCCTCCGAGCTGTAGCCGAAACTGCGGTCGTAAGTCAGCTCGGCGACCTTGCCGATATCGTGCAGCACCGCGCCGGTCAGCAGCAGATCGAGATCGATGTATTTATAGTGCGCGGCCATGGCGCGGCACAGATTGCAGACCGACAGAACGTGCTCGATCAATCCGCCCAGGTATGCATGATGAACGTGTTTGGCGGCGGGCGCGATGCGATACACGCGGGCCAGCGGCTCATCGTCCATGAAAGCGTCCAGCAGCGCGCGCAGGTGCGGATTGCCGATGCCCGCGATCAGCCGTCGCAGCTCCCCGAACATCTCCATGGAATCGCGCTCGGACGCTGGAAAATAATCGGCGAAATCGACGTCGCAATCCAGCACGCGCGTCATTTTGTGGATCGTAAGCTGCGGCCGGTTCTGAAAAATCTGAAGCAGCCCCTTGACCTTGATGAAGTCGTCGCGCTCGAACGTCTCCATCACTTCGGCGACGTTGTCCCACATTTTGGCGTCGACGTCGCCGGTGCGGTCGCCCAGCAGCAGTGAAAGATACGGCTCGCCCGATTTCTTCTGTCGAATATCCTTCACGTGAACCAGAAAGGTCGTCGTGACCAATTGGTTCGGCTTCAGCTCGGTAACGTAAGGCGACTTCATGAATTACTGCGACGTGCTGGTGCTCTTGGCCTTGGTGCCGGGAATCGGCACGGCCCAGAGCAGTTTCTTGCGGTGCGTCTTGCCGGCGACTTCGGCTTTGGTCACCGTTTCGGGTTTGAGCTGTGCGGGATCTTTCCAAGACGTATCCACGCCGGGCGCCGCGCCGCTGTCAACCCAATCGGCCTTGATTTCCAGGAACGCATGCTTGCGCAACTCCGTGAGATATTCGCGCACCTTGGGCTCCATGCGGGGCGCGTACAGTTTTTCCATGATCTCGTTTTCCACTTCCGCCAGCTCCGCCTGCCCGGCCTTCTGGTGTTCGTCCACTTTCAGAATCAGGTATCCGCCGGGCGTGGAAATCGGGTCTGTAATGTAACCCTTGGGTTGGCTCCAAACCTGATCTTCGATGGCCTTGGCCAGATCGCCTTTCTTGAACGGGTCGAGTTGCCCGTAGGTCTTGTTGGTAACGGCGTCGGAATTGTCTCGCGCCATTTCCGGAAAACGCTCGCCTTTTCGCGCGCGGCCCACCAGGTCCTTCGCTTTCTTTTCCGCGGCCGCCTTCCCGGCTGCATCCTTGTTTTCCGTGGAAACTAAAATCTCGCGCAGGAAGAGACGCTCCTGGCGAACGAAATCGGTCTTGTGCTCGTTGTAGTATTTCTCGATTTCGTCGTGCTTAATGTTGACCCTGTCGCCCACTTCCTGACGGATGACCCGCTGGCGCATTATGTCGTTCTTCATTTCCAGCTTGAAATCTTCGAACGACATCCCGGTTCCCTCTTTGACATAATCCTGGAACTTTTCGGGTTCGGCGATTCCGGAGTCGCGCTGGATTTGCGCCAGCCGCTTGGACACTTCGCTGTCGACGGTGATGTTGAGGTCCTTGCCCTTTTGCACCAGCAGCAATTGATCGATACGGTCGCGCAGGAAGTTCTTTTCGTGGTCCGCGATAGCCTGCTGGAGCGAGGGCCCGTTCGCCCCCTGCTGGCGAACCGCGTTGGCAAGATCCTTGCGCGATTTCTCCAGGTCGCCGCGCGTGATGATGTCGCCGTTACATTTGGCGATGATCTCTTCCACGATGGTCAAGTCGGCCGCGAACACGGACCCGGACACAAAGAGCAGAGCGGTGGCAAGCAATTTCATATGTAACCATTATCGCCGAAGATGGCGGCAATTGGCGCAGGCAAGTAACGCTGGGGTGTGCGACACAAAAGTGGAGACACGCGGCATCGGGCCATTTCCCTCATCGCCTCATATTCCTCGTGTTCCTTGTGTTCCTCGTGTTCCTTGTGTTCCTCGTGTTCCCAGTGTTCCCGTATTCCCCGTATTCCCCGTATTCCTCGTCTTCCTTTTTTCGTTTTCGTATTCTTTTCTCCCCTTAGTTCTGGTACTATTTGGCCGCTGGTATTCCGGCAGAAAGGTAGTACCAAATGAAACACATGATTCGAATCGCAGCTTTTGCTTTGATCGCCTTCGCGGCCACGTCCGCCGTCTCCGTCGCGGATGGTCCCATTCCGCCGTGCTGGCCCTGCTCCGACTCACGGTAGGGCTATTTGATTACAGGATATTATTCCTGCCACAATGAAACCCACGGGGCCGGGGTGGCCACGTGGGTTTTTTTCGTAATGGATCAGTTGTTATGGTGGCTGTCGATCGGGGCCGACGCGCTCGCCCTAAGTGCGCTTGCCGCCAAGAGATTGCATCGGCGCTTCCCAATCTTCACCCTCTACCTGTTCGTCAATCTGGCTGACGACCTGATTCTGAAATTGGTTCCTGGGCCCGCCACGCGCGCCTATGCCCTGACGTGGATGAGTTCCAAGCCCATTATTCTGATCCTGTGGGTTCTGGTTGTTTTGGAATTGTTCCGGCTGGTCTGCGAGCACTATCCCGGTATCGGAATCTTCGCGCGCAGCTTGCTGATGGTGGTTCTGGCGACGGCCTCTATCGCCGCCGTGCTGAGTCTGGCTCCTGACGCCAAGGGCATCGATTGGCATCGTCCGGCCCTCCAGCTCATCGTGCTATTGAACCGCTGGGTGGCTACCGTGCTCGCGGTCTTCCTGTTCGCGATGGCCGGATTTCTGCACTACTACAACGCACCCATAAAACCGAACCTCCTTCGCCACGCGTACATTCTGGCCGGATACTTTTCCATCCAGGCCGCCGCGATGTTTCTCACCAACGTCAACGGCGCCACGGCTGCCCATGCCAGCGTTTTTGCCGGACTGTTCGGTACCGATCCCATGAGCAGAATCAACCGGGCCTTGTTGACCGGCCGCATTGTCTGTTCCCTAAGCTGGTCGATTCTACTGACACGAACTGGTGAAGAATTGCCGCAGTCTCCCACTATCTCGGCGTCGGACCTCGCGCTGATCGAGCGGCGCGACCGCCAGTTGCTGGATACCGTCAGGTGGCTTGCGAAATAGACCGGAATTCCGGCACCAGGATCGCCAGGCACTCTTCGATCGCCGCGCCGTCCACGGATATTCCAAGGAAACGTTTCCAGCCAAGCCATCGCAAATAGAGTAGTACCGACTCGCACTGGAGAGTTTTTTGGAGATCGGCCCGCACGTCCCAATTCCGGGTTCCGCTCATTGCAAGCTTGCGTAGCACACGTTGACGCCGGGCCTGATAGCCCAACTCCTTTAGGTACGCCTGATACGCCTTGCGATGATCTCGATTGATGCGCCGCGCCTGCCGCGGATTGCCCTGCGCGCGAAGGAATGCCGCATCCCCGGCGCTGAGCAGTCGTTTCATCGGCGCAAACCGTTCTCGTGTAAGTAGCCCGTCGTCGTCTTGTAGCTCGGAAAGTAATTGAGCGCACATTTGTTCGTCGACGCGGCCGGAAAATCTCAACATTTTGCGGAAAAGAGCCATCCCTGGGAGAATATTCCAGAAAGCCTGAAAATGTCAAGAGGGATTCTTACCTAACGCAAAATGAGCCTGAAAGTGGCATCCGGCCAGTGTTCCTCGTGTTCCTCCGTGTTCCTCGTGTTTCGGGTGTTTATTTCATCTGCGGCCATAATCGCTTGCCCGGTCGAATAAGAAAACGGCCGAGATCCCCACGGCATAGGCAAGCAAGTCGCGGAAACTGAACTCGGTTCCCAGCAGTCGTGCGATGATGCGCGTCGCCAGACTCACGCTGGCAAGCATGTGCGCCGGAATCATCGTCAGTTGGAAGACCTCCAGAGCGGTCATGATTAACATTGCAAGCAGGGCCCTCCGCGGGGCGCCGGTTTTCCAAGCCAGTATGATGAGCACATGAACCATCGCGGCATACAGCGTATCGCCGGCATACTTGTCCAGTAGTATCCACCCAGTGTGCGACACGCGCGTGGCGATCCCCAGCCCGATGATGCAAACCAGGCAAACGATCCAATATGTGCGCGACCTCATCAACTCACCGCCTGATAAACTGAGTGTGGAGAAAAACAGAACCAACCGATGGCAACGCCAACCAGCTTACAAGCTTCGGTGGATGTCGCGCCCTCGCGGGAAGACCTTATCAGGGCTTATCGCGCGATGTACATGGCGCGCCGTCTCGACGACCGGGAAATTCTGCTCAAGCGGCAGAATCGAATCTTTTTTCAAATCAGTGGCGCGGGACACGAAGCCATACAGGCCGCCGCCGGCCTGGTGCTGCGTGCCGGGCACGATTGGTTTTACCTCTACTATCGCGATCGCGCCCTGAGCCTGATGTTGGGCGTGACGGCCGAGCAAACGCTGTTAGGCTCCGTAGGCGCGGCCGAAGATCCGTCCTCAGGCGGCCGGCAAATGCCGTCGCATTGGAGCTTTCCGGAAACGCATATTGTCTCGGGATCGTCGCCCACCGGCTCGCAGTATTTGCAGGCAGTGGGTTGCGCTCAGGCCTACCGCTATCTCGATCCGGACTCCGACGAAGTCACGCTGGTTTGTAGCGGCGAAGGCGCCACCAGCGAAGGCGAATTCTGGGAGACCGTGAACGCGGCCAGCCTCGAAAATCTTCCGCTGGTGATCCTGATTGAAGACAACGGCTACGCCATCTCGGTGCCGGTGGAGAAGCAGACCGCGGGTGGCAACGTTTCGCAATTGCTGTCGGGATTTCCAAATCTCAAACGGATTCAGGTGGACGGCACGGATTTCATGGCGTCCTACCACGCCATGTCCGAGGCGGTTGCCTATGCGCGGGCGCGCAAGGGTCCGGCGCTGGTGCATGCCACGGTGACGCGGCCTTATTCGCATTCGCTTTCAGACGACGAGCGACTATATAAGACCAAGGCCGAGCGCGCTGAAGAAGAGACCCGCGATCCGGTGATCAAGTTCCCCGAGTGGCTGGTGTCGGAAGGGATTCTCGACCGTCAGTCGCTGCAAGTGATCGTGCATGAAGTGGACAAAGAAATTCAAGCGGCCACCGACAAAGTTTTGAAGGCCGATCCCCCGGCCAAGGGTTCGGCGATGCGGCATCTTTACTCCTCGAAGATCGATCCGGCTTCGGCGGAGTTCGAAACCGAGCCTCGCTTTAGCGGCGATCCGCGAACCATGGTGGACTCCATCAACCGCACCCTGCACGAAGAGATGCGGAATAATCCCCGGATCATCGTGTTCGGCGAAGATGTGGCCGACTGCAGCCGGGAATCGAATCTCACGGAAGTCAGGGGCAAGGGGGGCGTCTTCAAGGCGACCGCCGGGCTGCAAGTCAAGTATGGCGCCGCGCGTTGCTTCAACAGCCCGCTGGCGGAGGCGGCGATCATCGGCCGCGCCACCGGCTTAGCAACGCGTGGGCTCAAGCCAGTTGCCGAAATTCAATTCTTCGATTACATCTGGCCGGCCATGATGCAGTTGCGCGATGAGCTGGCCACGTTGCGCTGGAGGTCGAACAACGGCTTCAGCGCGCCGGTAGTGGTGCGCGTTCCCATCGGCGGATATCTGAATGGCGGCGCAATTTATCACAGCCAGTGCGGCGAAGTGACGTTCACGCACATCCCCGGATTGCGCGTCGTCATGCCGTCGAATGCTTTGGATGCTTGCGGCTTGTTGCGGACCGCGATCCGCTGTGACGACCCGGTGCTATTTCTGGAGCATAAAAAACTCTATCGCGAGCCATACAATCGTTCGCCTCATCCGGGCCCGGACTACACCATTCCGTTCGGCAAAGCGAAGGTGGTCCGCAGCGGTCAAAGCCTGACGGTTGTTACGTACGGCGCATTGGTGCAGAAGACGCTGCAGGGCGTGCTTCAAGTGGAGCAGCGCTATCCCGATCGGACGATCGAGGTGATCGATTTGCGGTCGCTTTCTCCCTACGATTGGAATGCGATCAAGGCGTCCGTCGAGAAAACCAGTCGCGTTTTAGTTGCTCATGAGGACACCATATCGTGGGGCTACGGCGCGGAGTTGGCGGCGCGAATCGGCAGCGAGCTTTTCGAATATCTCGACGCCCCCGTTGGCCGCGTGGGAGCGCTGGATACGTGGGTCGGTTACAACCCGACGCTCGAGTACGAGACTTTGCCGCAAGTGGAAAACCTGGCGGCTGAGATGGAACGTCTGCTCAATTATTGAGCCGCCAGAACATCGATAATGCGGCGGACGTCATTACTTTCCGGAATGCGGATGGGCGCCAGTTTCAGTGCTATCGGCGCCGGCGGATGAATCAGCAGTTGACCGAACGCAGCCACTTTGAAATCCAACAACTCGATGGCGGCCGTGAGCTGGTTCGCGGGCGTGACAGCGAGCCTCTGGGCGGTATTCCAAGCCAAGCCCCGCGCTGTTTCCACGTCGAAATTGATGATGCGGGTCTCGGTGCGCAAACCCAACTCTTCGAGTAAGTGGATGGCCGGCGAGAGTTCGCCGATCTCCCGCTCCACCGTGCCGGTCAGTGCGGTCAGCACGCCATTGATGCGGTCGAAATCGGTCTGGATTCCGGGAAGCTGATCGCCCGGCGCCACCTCCGCGGTGGCGATGCCCAAATCCAGATTGATGTGCGCGCTAATGCCCACCAGCAGTTGCTGCAAAATGAGCGGGAAGGGATCGCTGGCAGCCTCAAACGCGACGGCCCAACTGCGAGCAGGCTGGCGCCCCGCCTGGAATGTCGCGACCGCGTCAAGATAGCGATTCGCGAACGTGCTATCCAGCCGCTCCATCAACGCACCATTCTGAAACCGCCCGCCGGCGATGTCGTCCTTCACGCTCTGGGTGACCCGGCGATAGAGCGCGGCAAAATAGCCGACCCGGCTCGTGTGAGCGCGGGCGTCGTCAATGATCGTAGTTAACGCGGATAGAACTTCATCGATGCTGGTGGCCGGCATTCTAACGTGAGCTACGGCGGGCAGTCGCCTCGATGTAGGTGGAAAATGCGTCCGGCTTGGCGGGCAAGGCAATTTCGAACCGAATCGAGAGCGTGTCCGCCCCAGTCTTGCGATAAGTAAGCCGAAAGCGCGGATTCGCCGGCGAAGCATCGCCGATAAACTGCACCACTTGTCCGTCGGCCGAAGGCTCGACGGTGTAGTGGATGACGTGGTCTTCGGTATCGAAATAAATAGCGCGGAGTTTGATGGCGCCAGGCTCGCGATAGATGAGCATGAGGTCGGTGTGCGTGAAGGCGGGCCGGTCCTTGGTAGCAGGATAATCGGACCGGTTCTTTCGGACGAGAATCTTCTGATCGAGATCGGGCAGGAACGAAAAGCTGCCAGTGCCTTGGCCGGGCTGCCCGCCGCCTTCCCCGGTCCATTCGCCGAGGAGGAAGGAGAGCGGGGCCCAGGGGTTTTCGGTTCTTGCGGGTTGTGCGAAGAGCGAGAAGGCGGCGAGGACTGCGAGAAGAACAGTGCGCGCAAGTTCCATATCGTTAGATTACGCGTCGGCTGGCGGCAAAGTAAAATGAAGTTCCGTCCGATGCGCGAACGGCGCGAAAATCACGCTCATTGACAGTTGGAATTCGGTTGATATGTAAACGCTCCGGCCTGTATGTCGCCGAGAAGATCCAGTTCTGCTCCGATGCCAGCTTCGTCCGCGGCATGTAGTCGATTTTCAACCAGGATCGCGGACGGAATCAGGATGGCCCCGCGCTCGTGTTCAATGGTGTGGTGAAGCGCCGCATGGCGCCGGTCACGACGATCATGAAGTCCGTAGACGGCGCCGGTATCCGCGATCAGCGCTATCGCCCCTTCTTGGAAGCGGCCGTTTTGCTCGTTTGTAGAACACCGAGGCGATGAGGAAACTGGCGGTGTCCCTTGTATTCCTCGTGTTCATTGGTGTTCTCCTCGCCACTTTATGTCGCGCACCCAATGGCGAGGCTCCCAGCCAAACGTGCCCTGGAAGGTGTAATGTATAGAGTGGCGAATGAAATGGCGCTACACCGATCAGACAAAAAATGGCCGGCAGCGCTATGCCCGGCATTTCGGCGTCCGCTCGGCTGGTCGACAGGGCCCAGGGGTGGCCATCGAGTGGCGCCTCCTGCCGAAATGTGGGATGCGCGCCGCCGGCGTGCTTTAACGGCATTAGCCAGTCTTAGTAGCGGCGTTCTCGAAGGCGGGGACTCCCAATCCTGCGCGCGCGTTCCAGCGCGAAAGGGACGTTGTGAGCGATAAGCCTTCAACCGGCGATCCAACGCAGAACATCCAGCAATTGCTCGCTTGCACGCCGGTCATAGCGGGTCCTTGCGAGCTCGACCTGCTGATGTTTTTGTATAGACACCCGCGCACGCTTTTGACGAACTAACAGCTCGCCGCATTCGTGGGATACGACATGAAGCAGATCGCAAAAGCGATTGATGCGTTCATCGATGCCGGGCTTCTGGAGCGGACGCAGAATTCCCTGCACGCCGCGCGCATGTACGTGCTGGTTCTCCAAGGCGGGGAAAGCGGAGGGCTTAAAGCGCTTTTGAAAATAGCTTCTACAAGGGAAGGACGGCGTGACATTCTTCAGGTTCTCGCGCCTGGGCGGCCCAACCCGCCCGCCGATCTTCCCCGAGCAAAAGGGGGGTTGCATGCCGTCGCCTGACTCTCGAACGAAGGGAGAATTGTATGCCTCAAACTGACCTCGTCAGGACCGGTATCGCCGGTCTCGACGATATTTTGCCCGGCGGCATTCCGCGGGGCAATGTGATCCTGGTAGAAGGCGCCATTGGCACCGGCAAGACGACCATCGGCGTGGAGTTCGTATATCGGGGCGCCCGCCAATTCGACGAACCCGGCATCATCGTCCTCTTCGAGGTGTCGCCCTCTAAGCTTATGCGTGACGCTTTGCAACTCGGGTGGAACCTGGAAGAGCTCGAACGGCAGAACCTTGTGAAAATCGTGTTCACCACCCGCGACGTATTGCGGCAAGAGCTGCAGCAAGCGGACAGCGTGCTCCTGGCGGAAGCCTCTAAGATCGGGGCGCGCCGTATTTTTGTGGACGGCGTGGCGAGGCTGCTCGGCGGCAATGGAACGCCGGAGACGCGCTCGTCTTTTCATGTGCTCTCCGAGGGCTTGCAGCGCGAAAACCTTACGGCCATTCTGGCCGTCGAAGCGTCGGCGAATAACGGAAACTCGCCGGCGTCGCTGCCGGAGGAATCCATTTCCGATACCGTGATCCGGCTCAGGATGGAGGACACGCAACGCGCTGTCAGCCGATCCATTGAAATTGTGAAATCGCGCGGGCAGAATTTTCAAATGGGGCGGCACACCTTCAAGATCATCGATGGCAAGGGCGTTCAGATATACCGCCGAGTTCAGGCGCCCCGCAAGGCGGACCGGGATCAGGCGGGAGCTTTCGATCCGGATACACGCGTTCCAACGGGAGTTCCCGGTCTCGATGAGCTGGTCAACGGTGGATATTTCGTAGGCAGCACCACGGTCGTGGCCGGGGTTTCGGGGGTAGGCAAGAGCGTGATGGCACTCCAGTACATCGCCGAGGGGGCGCGCCGCGGCGAGCGTAGCTTAATGCTCAGCCTGGACGAGCAGATTCCGCAGATCCTCCGCAATGCCGCAAGTGTCGGCGTCGATCTCCGGGAACCGATTAAAAGCGGGCTTGTTCACTTAGAGTATGAACCGCCTCAGGAAATTGAGGTGGATGTACATTTTCACCATATCGAACAGCTTGTGCGGGAATTTAAACCCCGGCGAGTGATCTTCGACAGTCTGTCCACATACGGCTCCACGCTGGGCACGAAGGGCCGCATCTTTCGGGATTTCTTTCACGCCCTGATCGCCCTCATGAAGGAGTCTCAGATTGCAGCCGTATATAATCACGAAAACCCCGAGATGCTGGGGATGGCTTCCATGATGGGCGAGTTCGCCATGAGCTCGCTGGTGGACAACATCATTCTCATGAATTGGATCGAGTTGGGCGATTCCTTCCGCCTCGGGATCACGATCGCCAAGATGCGGGCGAACCCCGTGGATCGGGTCACGCGGGAATGTGAAGTTGTCAACGGCCAGGGCATGCGCGTGCTGCCGCGAACGCTGCCAGTGCCCAAGCAGCCGTTCTCCAATTATTCCGGCCTCGTGTCTCGCGCACCGGTGAGGAGTGTACGGAGGAGAGAGGGAGCCGCTCCTAATGGAGAGCCTGTCGAATAAGACGCTCTTTAGTTCCGGTCTTTGGGAGCGCGCCCTGGAGAGTTATGCCAGCGCCGCTCACCTGACGGTCAAACTTTTTGACGCTGACGCGCGTGTAGTCTTCGGCCCGATTCATCCCACACCCTTTTTTGATTTGTTCCAGGAAACGACGGGATATGAGCCTGGACTTTTTGCCGAGTGTGCGCGCCGCTGCCTGGCGCAGACCAATGGCCGTCCCGCCGTAATGGTCTCCGAGTTCTGCGGCCTGTCGGTAGTCGGAACCTCGCTGGTCTTGGACGGCAAAATAGTGGGAGCGGCGGTGGGAGGCTATGCCTTCGTTGATTTTTCTCAGCCTTCGGAAGTTCAGCGTTTGGCGCAAAATTCGGGTATTTCGTTCGAACGCCTGTGGCGGGTGGCCCGCGAGCAGAAGCCGGTCCCTCAGCAACGGTTAGTCCTGGAGTGCGAACTGCTGCAAGTCCTCGGCGATGCGCTATTAAGAGAGAACAACCGCACTCGCCAATACGAAGAGGCTGTCCTCACACTCCAGGAAACAGTAAGAGAGAAAGACCAGGCGCACCGCGAGTTGGAGCACGCGGCGACGGAACTACGCCGGGTGAACGACGATCTCAACCAATTCGCCTTCGCCGCGAGCCACGACTTGCAGGAGCCTTTGCGCATGGTAACCAGTTATTCGCAGCTCCTGGTCAAGAGCTACGGGGATCAGCTAGGGGAAGAGCCATCCCTATGTGTCGGCTTCATTGAAGAGGGAACCGGACGCATGCGCAGGCTGCTGGCGGATTTGCTGGCCTACATCCAAATCGCAGCGGTGGGCGAGGAATTGGATGAACGCGTCGATCTTAACAACGTTCTGAAAACTGCCGCCGGAAATCTCGATGCGGCGATTGAAGAGAGCGGGGCCGCCGTTTCCAGCGATTCTCTTCCGGTAGTCTTGGGTCGTCCGGTTGATTTCGTCCAACTATTCCAGAATCTCATCGGCAATGCGATCAAGTACCG
>DATDHK010000226.1:0-4361 GCA_036521635.1 Bryobacteraceae bacterium
TCGTAACTCCGCGAGCGTTCCAGATAACGGTCCCGATCTTCGTTCCAGCGGTCCCAACTGTCCATCGGGATCGCTTCCGACACTTGAAATTCCGGATCGGTCGACGCCCCCCGCGCATACATCGTGCGGCCCGGAGCAAGACGCTCGCTGCCCCGCGGACTATAAATTTCCGCTTCGCCGGATCGCACGGTAACTTCGGATGTACCGTCTTCGCGCACGGCCACGCGGTAAATTCCCTGCTTCACCGGATGAACGGAAATACTGGGCGTGTCCAACTCGGCCTGCGATTCGCTCGGACGCAATACCCGGAACGTCACCGTGCCGGCAGCGATCTGAACTTGAAAACTTTTGATGTCCATGCCGCTAAACCGGACCTCGGAATTAGGCCCCACGCGCAGCACCTTCCCATAATCCAGTTGAATTTCAGCGCGCGAAGAAGAACTGGTCAGCAGCGTGTCGCCGGCCATCAGCGGTCCATTCACCGCAGCCGCGCTAACCTCCCCCGAATCGCCCCGCCGCACCGAAACGTCTCCATTCAGTACACTGATGCGAGCCACCGCGCGGCCCTGCTCATATTGGCCGTCCGGTTCAGTTCCCTGCCCCTGATCGTCCTGAGGATTTTGCGCAAACGAAGTGCAGACCGTCAAAGCGGCCAAACTGAGCAGCGGTAAAAAAATGCGTTTCATACGTTTGAATCGTCCCGGCGCTTTAAGGGCAATCCTGGAACCATTCGCTAGGCACTTTAGTTTCAATGGATTACCAGTCTTCGCGCCAAACCGCCCATGGCTCAAAACCACCAGTGGTGATCGGAATAAGCCGGAGGTTGGCTGAGACCGTGACGAGTCTGCATCTACGATGTGGAGTCACCACGCGCAAGAACGAACGCCTTCTTCCCCCGCGATTCGGGTTTTAGGTCCTGCAAACCGCCACTGATGGCGGAATTTGTACTCGATGCGTCGGTGGCAATCTCATGGTGCTTCCCTGGCGACCCGACGGAGAACACGGCCTATAGACGGTGCTGAAAAAACACTTTGGCCGCGGATTAACGCAGATGCACGCCGATAAGCATTTGTTTTTAATCCGCGTTTATCTGTGTTCATCGGCGGCCATCGATTCGGACGAGTTTTTCAGCAACGTTTATAGCCGGCGCATCTTGGCGGAGCTGGAAGTTCGCGATGCCGTAGTGCCGGAAGTCTGGCCGTTCGAAATTGCGAACATCATTTTCGTCTCGTTCAGTAAGCGCAAGAGAATCACGGAACAGCAAATCGGCGAATATCTCGATCGTTTGCGCGCCATGCCCATCCGGGTTGAGTCAAACGATCTGTGGGCCAATATAGGATTGGAATCTCGGGCGCGCAAGTGGAACGTGGCCGCTTATGATGCGGCCTATCTGGACTTGGCGTCCCGCAGAAATCTTCCCCTGGCAACGGCAGATGAGCGTTTGAAGAAAGCCGCTGTGGCCGGCGGAATTAGCGTGCTCAATTAACCGCCCGCAATCGCCCCTATAATCAAAAACGGCTCCACCCCCGCCGCCACCGCCTCCGGCAACGGCGCATCGGGCGACTCATGCGATAAATCCTCCGAACAAGCGAAGAACCGCAGAAAGGGCCGGCGCTGTTTCGTCACATGGTCGCGGATCGTCCCCAGCAATTTCGGATAACGCGCCTCCAGCGCATCCAGCACCGTCCGCTGCGTCACCTGACCCGCGACCTCAATCTGCACCTCGCCCGTGATGTCCGTCAGCGATCGCAAATGCGCCGGAAGCACCACTCGAATCATTTCAGCGTCTGGACCTCAACCGAAAGCACCGCCGGCAAATCCCGCACAATCGGCGCCCAGTTGTCTCCGGCATCGGCCGACGCATACACTTGCCCGCCCGTGGTTCCGAAATACACGCCGCACGAATCCAGCGAATCCACCGCCATCGCATCGCGCAGCACATTGACGAAGCAATCGCTCTGCGGCAGCCCGTTAGTGAGCGCCTCCCACTCGTTTCCGCCCGTCCGGCTGCGGTACACCCGCAGCTTTCCGTCGGGCGGATAATGCTCGCCGTCGCTCTTAATCGGGACCACGTAAATCGTCTCCGGCTCGTGCGCGTGAACGTCCATCACGAAACCGAAATCGGTCGGCAAATTCCCGCTGACCTCGCGCCACGACTCGCCCGCGTCATCGGTGCGCATAACATCCCAATGCTTCTGCATGAACAGCACATTCGGATGCGACCGATGCATCGCGATACGGTGAACGCAGTGCCCTACCTCGGCCGTCGGATCGGGAATGTATTGGGAGTGCAACCCCTTGTTGATCGGCTTCCACGTTTTGCCGGCGTCATCGCTACGGAAAGCGCCCGCGGCCGAAATAGCAATGAAGATCCGGTTGGGATCGCTCGGATCGAGCAGGATCGTGTGCAGGCACAATCCACCAGCTCCCGGCTGCCAGCGTGGACCCGACCCATGCTCGCGCAGTCCGGGAAGCTCCTGCCAATTTTGCCCGCCGTCATCTGAACGAAACAGAGCGGCATCTTCGACGCCGGCATAAACTTTATCCGGATCGGTGAGCGATGGTTCCAGATGCCAAACCCGCTTAAACTCCCAGGGATGCGGCGTGCCGTCATACCACTGGTGCGTGCCGGGCACTCCCTCGTAAGCGAATTTGTTGCCCACCACCTCCCACGTCTTGCCGCCGTCGCTCGAGCGCTGCATCACCTGCCCGGACCACCCGCTGGACTGCGACGCATAAATCCGATTCGGATCGGCGGGCGATCCCTTCACGTGATAAATCTCCCAGCCCCCAAAGTGCGGGCCGTTCACATCCCACTGCTTGCGCTTTGCATCGGACGTAAGGACGAACGCGCCCTTCTTTGTTCCGACCAATACGCGTACTCCGTCTGCCATGAATGTTTCTCCCTTAGTTATTTAGTCATCTATCAACTGCCGCCAGCGACGCCGCAACCGATTCCTCCGGCATCCCCGCAAGCTCAATCACCGGCCGCACTTCGATGGTGCCCTTGCGCGCCCCCGGAATCCTCGCCGCAATCCCCATAGCCTCGTCAAGGTCCCGAGCGTCGATCAGGAAATACCCGCCGAGCTGCTCACGCGTTTCCGCGAACGGACCGTCGGTCACCAGCCGCTTGCCGTCGCGCACCCGCACGCTGGTAGCTGTCGAAACAGGATGCAGCGGAGCCGCCGCCAAATAGTTCCCGTTCGCGCTGAGATCTTGCGTAAGCCGTATGGACTCCTCGTAGCACTGCTCGCGCTCAGTTTCATTCAGGGCCTGCTCGTCGAGATAAACCAGCAGCATGTATCGCATTCAATCACCTCCCTACACTACGTCGAACGGCGTGCGTCCAAATCGACAACCTGCCAAAAAATTGTTTCCAAGAACTAAATTATCATCGTTGCATGCACTTCGATGCGGACCAGGCCGTCGAGGATCTTTACCGCTCGGATTGGGGCCGCATCGTCGCCTCCCTGATCCGCGTCGTCGGCGATTTCGAAGTGGCCGAAGAGGCCGCCCAGGAAGCATTTGCGGCCGCTGTCGACCAGTGGCGCGCCACCGGTGTCCCCGATATCCCCCGCGCCTGGATTATCCAGACGGCCAAGCACAAAGCCATCGACCGTATCCGCCGCCAAAAGCGTTTCACCGAAAAAATCAACCTGCTAACCGCCTCCGAGCCGAACCACACGCTCATAGACGAGCCGGACGAAATCCCCGACGATCGTCTTCGCTTAATCTTCACTTGCTGCCACCCAGCGCTCGCGCCGGAGGCGCAGGTGGCGCTGACGCTCCGCACGCTGGGCGGCCTGGAAACCGACGAAATCGCCCGCGCATTTCTAGTGCCGCCGGTAACTATGGCCCAGCGCCTGGTGCGCGCAAAGCGCAAAATTCGCGATGCGCGGATTCCCTATGCGGTGCCCAGCGCAAACGAAATGGCTGAGCGCCTGGACGCCGTCCTGACCGTGATCTACTTGATCTTCAACGAAGGCTACGCGGCAACGCGCGGCGGGCCACTTGTAAGAACCGATCTCTGCGCCGAAGCCATCCGGCTGGCGCGCCTGGTGAGCCACACGTCGACCGAAGCAACCGCCCTGCTAGCCCTAATGCTACTTCACGATTCCCGCCGCGATGCCCGTCTCGACGAAGCCGGCGACATAGTAGTCCTGGAAAAACAGGATCGCCGCCTCTGGCATCGCGAGCAGATCGCCGATGCCTTACCGCTAGTGACGGATGCGCTTGGCCCGTACGCGTTACAGGCGGCAATCGCGGCCGAGCATTGCAAAGCGACGCGGCCCGAAGATACGGACTGGCCCGAAATCCTCCGCCTCTACGATCTCCTGGAGCGCCTGCAGCCTTCACCAATC
>DATDHK010000227.1:0-1558 GCA_036521635.1 Bryobacteraceae bacterium
CACCGGGTACTCCTCCTCGAACGGGAGCGCTTTCCGAGGCATCAGATTGGAGAGTCGCTTCTACCCGCCACGGTACATGGAATTTGTACGTTGTTGGGCGTCAAGGGCCAGCTCGAAAGGGCGAAGTTTGTCCGCAAAAACGGAGGGACTTTTCTATGGGGCCTGAATCAGAAACCGTGGAGCTTCGGGTTCAGCATATCGCCCGTCCTCGGCGATTCCGCAGGCTTTGCCTATCAGGTGGAGCGGGCGAAATTTGATCAGATTCTGCTCGAAAATGCGCGGCTTAAGGGTGTGACAATCCAGGAGGAGGCTGCCGTAAAACGTGTAATTTCCGAAAACGGCCGCGTATCCGGAGTAGAGTATACCGACGATCGCGGCAGGAAATGCACCGCGCGGGCGCGGTTTGTTGCGGATGCATCCGGCAACCAATCCGTCATCGCGCGCAACGTGGGTGACCGTGTATTCTCGAAGTTTTTTCAGAACGTGGCCTTATACTGCTACTTCGAGAATGGGAAGCGGCTGCCGCCGCCAAATCACGGAAACATACTCTGCGCGACTTTCAACCAGGGATGGTTCTGGTACATACCGTTATCGGACAAACTCACGAGCGTCGGTGCGGTGATCGGGCATGAGCACGCGCACCAGCTCAAGGGTGGCTACGAGCAGGCGATGCGGGCCTTCATTGATAGTTGCCCCATCATCAACGAGTACCTGGCGGGAGCGACGCGCGTCACCGATGGAATCTATGGCGCGTTTCGCGTCCGCAAGGACTATTCCTACAGCAGCACCCGGTTCTGGCGCCCGGGTATGGTTTTGGTGGGCGATGCGGCATGTTTCGTGGATCCCGTATTCTCATCGGGAGTTCATCTGGCGACTTATGCTGGTTTGCTGGCGGCGCGTTCCATAAACACCGTTTTGAACGGAGCGATCGACGAAGCCCGCTGTTTTCAGGAATTCGAATCGCGCTACCGCCGCGAGTTCAGCAACTTTTATCAGTTCCTGATTGCGTTTTACGATATCAACCAGGACGAAGAGTCGTATTTCTGGCATGCCAGAAAGGTCCTTAACACGAGTGAAAAGGCCAATGAAGCTTTTGTCCGTCTGGTCGCTGGCGTCTCGGAACCCGATCTGGCGCTGAATGGCGCTGCAGGCTATTTTGAAGCGCGAAAAGATATCGGCCGGGTGTTCGATTCGGCCGGCAATACGTATGTAGACGCACTGGACGCCGATCCGGCGGCGTCTGACTTCAATAGCCAAACGCTCATCAACGATCTTCTATCCGAGGCGGCTGAGTTGCAGGCGCTCGGCAGGCGCGGCTCCGTACGGAAGACTGAGAAACCAGCTATGCCCGGTGGACTGATTGCCTCGCCCGACGGTTTCCGCTGGCGGGAGGTTCCAGCCAGCGAGGTTTGACGGTCTAGTGTAGTGTCCAAGAATTAGCTGGTCAATCCGTCTGGTGGGGCGGACCCCCTGGTCCGCGGTCGGCCCCCTGGCCGACCTCTCGCACGCGTCCGAAATATTGAGCAATCCATGCAAAGGCCGACGAGGGCGTCGGCTG
>DATDHK010000228.1:0-9282 GCA_036521635.1 Bryobacteraceae bacterium
GGCGCGCGCTGGAATCATGTGGCAGCCGGCTACGAATTGTCGGCCAGTTTTTACGACGGATTCAACTCTCTTCCGGTATTTCGAGGTTCATTCGATATGCCGCAAATGCACATCGATCTGGTGCATTACTATCCGGCGCTACGGCTCTACGGCGCCGATGCAGCCGTTCCCTTGCGTTGGTTTACGGTTAAAACTGAGGCCGCCTATTACACATCGCCCGACCGGCAGCAGGACGAATACATCATTTATGTAATTCAGATCGAGCGTCAGATCAAGGAATTTTCGCTGGTAGCGGGTTACGCCGGCGATGTGGTGACATCGCAGTCGCACTCCCTGCAATTTTCGCCGGAACGTGGATTCGCGCGTGCAATTTTGGCGCATGCGCAATACACGATTGACTCCAACCGCGGCGTCGCGCTGGATGCGGCGGTTCGTCAAAACGGGCGGGGAAGCTGGCTGCGTCCGCAGTATTCACAGGCCATTGGGCAACACTGGCGAGCTACGGCGGGCTTTACCTGGATTCGCGGCGAGCCCGGCGATTTTCTAGGTCAGTACCATCGGAATTCCTACGCGCTGCTGGCGTTGCGGTACAGCTTTTAGCGCCCTTCTTCAACGAATATTGTATTTGAATGAGAACTGCAGCCGGATTTCTTTTCCCTTGAACTCCTGCGGCAGCGGAGGAAAAGGCACCGTGGCGCTGACGCCAGCCACGGCTGCTTTATCCAGCGCTTCGCTTCCCGACGGCGTGGCGATCACCAACTTCGGAACGTGCCCGCTGCGATCGATTACAAATTGAAGCTGCACCGTCCCGCGGTTGCCGAGCCGCGCGCTCTCCGGAATTACCGCGAACCAGTTTTGCCGGACCAACGAAAGAATCCGAATTAGATACGGCTTGAAATCCACGCCCAGCGGATCGCTCATCAGCTCCAAACTGCTGTGCGCGCGGGGGAGCGAAGGCGCCTGGTGGAAAGTGCCGGGAATATTTGGCGGAGGCTCCATGTCTTCCACCACCACGCTTCCCTGGTTGCCGCCACCCCGGGCGACGCTGCGGATCGCGTCATCGACCGACGTTTTTGGCGGCGCGATTTTCGCCAGCGCGGGATTCGAACTCGTGCTATGTTGCCCGGGTGTTTCGAACGTGAGCTTGGGCTTTTCCTCGGACTGGATTTGGGGAGGCGGAGCGGCCGGCGCGCCCGCTGGAGGAGTGATTGCCGGCGGGACGTTGACCGCCGTGTCGATCTTGGGAGGCTCGGAAAGACGCGGCAACGCGGCCTGTTGGGGAAGTTGCTTTAGAGGAACAGGGGGCTTGAAGGACCGCAATGGCGGCTGTGGCGGAGCCGTCGGCGCCGGCTTGTGTTCCAACAGTCCTTCCACATTCACTTCCTGGCTTACCTTGCCGCGATTCGGATCTTTCTGCGTCAGTTCCTTCGGAGGAGGCGCGTACAGGGGCGTGACCTTATGAAGATTGGAAGCGATCTGCGTGAGATCACGGGGGCGAGGCGTTTCCAGGCTACCGATTGCAAACCCCAGGGCGAACAGAACCAGATGCACTGCCACTGAACCGATCCCGGCGCGGAACCAGCGAGGCCGGTCCGGGGTTTCGTTCCAGTCCAGCAGAAGATTCGGCCCGGAATCTACGTCTGACCTCATGATGGGGTTTTCTAAGAGACGTCCAACGCGGAGCGGAAGTTGCTATGGAAGCGACTGAATTTGCCGCGCGACCACTTTCGCGTGCTCTTCGATTTTAGCAAGAATGGCCAGCGCGATATCCAGAGCCCGCAATCCTTCCTCGCCGGAGACGATCGGGCGGCTGCGATTCGCCACCGCGTCGAGGAACGCTTCCACCTCCAGCCGCAACGGTTCTTCCTTGGCCACCGGCAAGGGCTGAAAGCCGATCTGTTGGTTTCCTGACACGGTAAAGACCACGGCGTCCTGCTTCTGATAGTCGAGCGAAATGTACTGATGGGGCTGGAACAAACGCAGCTTGCGAACCCGTTCGGTGGAGACGCGGCTGGCCGTTAGATTCGCCACACACCCTCCGGGAAACGCGAGCCGTACGTTGGCAATGTCCACACGGTCCGACAAAATGGAAATACCGGCGGCGCGGATTTCTTCGGGCATTGTGCCCGCCAAGTCGAGTACGATGTCCAGATCGTGAATCATGAGGTCCAGCACGACGTCCACGTCGAGGCTGCGCGGGCTGAACAGGCTGAGGCGATGAACCTCGAAGAAAAGCGGCAGGCCGACCATCTTCTTCAAAGCCACGATCGCCGGATTGAAGCGCTCGAGATGTCCGATTTGCAGGATGCGTGAATTGCGCGCGGCTGTTTCCACCAAGCGTTGCGCGGAGGCGAGGTCGGCGGCGATGGGCTTCTCCACGAGTACGTCGATGCCGGATTCCAGGAGTGCGCAGCCGGTATCGGCGTGGGCCGAGGTCGGGACGGCAATCACGGCTGCGTCGACTTTTCCGGTGAGGCCGGCGAGGGACTCGTAGACGGGGCAGCCGAACTCGGCGGCTGCGGCTGCCGCGCATTGCTGATCCAGGTCCACGACGCCCGCCAGGTCGGCGTTGGGGGATGCCTTGAGAACGCGCAAATGGTGCCGGCCGAATGAGCCGGCGCCAATTACTGCGACACGAATCTTAGTCAAAATTAAAGTTACCTATTGTGGGGCAGGTTGGCAACCTGCCGCCGATTGAAAATCGGCCTGCTTGATGGGGTACATATGCCGATTTTCAATCGGCGGCAGATTGCCAATCTGCCCCACATATCGTGATGCCGCTCGCGTTGGCGGCTTGCAGCATCTCATCGCGATCCAGCAGCAACGTGCGGCCGGCGTCCACCGCCAACGCAGTCGCGCCCGTTTCCTTCATTACTTCGATTGTTCCGCTTCCCGCCACGGGAACATCAAACAGCAAATGCCCACGCCGCCTCGAAACTTTCACCAGGCGGAGCGGCTTGCCGTTCACCAGTGACGCAGCTCGCCGGAGCATGGCGTCCGTGCCCTCCATCGCCTCCACCGCCACGCAGGCGCGATCGCAAATCGCCACGCTTTGGCCCACGTCATGAGCGGCCAGGGCGTTCGCGATTCGCCGGCCGTAAGCGATATCTTTTTCCTCATCCTCGGAAGGCTTGCGCTTGGTGAGCACGCCGGCGCTAGCCAATAAGGGCTTCAGCAGAAGTGTGGAATCCGTCAAGCGGATGCCTTCATCGCCCAGCACTTTCGCGACGGCCCCAATCAGCGCATCGGTGTTCTTTCCCTTCAGAGCGGCCAGCAATTTGAACAGCCGCAAATCCGGCTGGATGGCGGAAAAGATGCTCACGTGCTTCACCTGTCCGGCCATCATGACGTCGCTGAGATTTTCTTCTTTGAGAATTTCTATGAGACGGCTCAATTGGCCGAGCGAGATCCAATAGCAGCGCGCCGCGAACTTCTCGATCTCGGGCGAGGCCTCTTCCTTAATCCCGATCGCAACCACTTCGTCGCCCAATCGGCGCGCGGTTTCGAGCGCCAACAAAGGGAAACGGCCACTGCCGGCGATCATGCCGTACCGGCTCATTTCACGAACCCGCGCTCCGACGAATCGATAAAGGCCAGCAACTCTTCAATCTCGGGGCTCGATTCCAGGTCAGCCCTGATGCGCTCCACGGCCTGCGTTGTATTGAGCGCCGACTTTGTCAGCAGCCGAAAGGCTTTGTGCAACGTCTCGATTGAATCGGCGGTGAACCCGCGCCGTTCCAATCCGGTTTTGTTCGCTCCAAAGATCTTGACCTCGCGCGGGCTAACGGTCATCGAAAACGGCAGCACATCCTGCGTGATTACGCTGTAACCGCCGATCATCGCATGCCGCCCGACACGGCAGAATTGGTGCACGCCGCTAAACGCGCCGATCACGGCCCAATCTTCAACCACGACATGTCCGCCAAACGTTACGCCGTTCGAGAGTATGGTGTGATTTCCGATCTGCACATCGTGCGCAACGTGGGCGTAAGCCATCAGGAGATTGTCGTCGCCGATTCTGGTGACCAACCCGCCGCCTTCGGTGCCGCGGTGAATGGTGATGAATTCCCGAATCTTGTTACGGTTTCCGATTCGCGTTTCGGACCGCTCGCCCTGGTATTTCAAATCCTGCGACGCGACTCCGACCGTCGAGTAAGGATAGAAGAGATTGTCTTCGCCAATCGTGGCGACGCCTTCAACAAACACCTGGGCCATCAATCGCGTGCGTGCGCCGATTTCGACGTCCGCGCCGATGATGCAGTAGGGTCCGATTTCAGCGCTGTCCGCGATGCGGGTTTGCGAATCGACGATGGCAGTCGGGTGAATCGCCATGCGGATGGCTTTATGGCGCGACGGGGACCGGAGTTTCGGCAACCACTTCGGCGGCCTGCGGCGCCCGGTCGGCCAGTTTGCACATTAGAATGGCTTCCGCCACAACAACGCCATCCACCGTGGCTTGGCCATGCATCTTGGCGACGCTGGCCTTGCGCTTCGTCACTTTCATTTCAATGCGGAGTTGATGGCCGGGCAGAACCGGCCTTCGAAATTTCGCCTCTTCCACTGATGCCAGCAGCACCAGTTTACTTTTACGATCGGGAATGCTTTTCAGAACCAGAACGCCCGCCACCTGGGCCATGGCTTCGACGATGAGCACACCGGGCATCACCGGAAAATCGGGAAAATGGCCGGCGAAGAACGGCTCGTTGATGGTGACGTTCTTGATGCCGACGATGCGCTCCTCTTCGAGCTCGACGATCGCGTCCACCAGCAGCATGGGATAGCGATGCGGCAGAATATCGCGAATGGCCTGTATGTCCAGGATGGGCATGCGAACTGGCTATTATAACAGGCGATGCATCCATTTCTTGCCTACGCACGTTCGAAACAATCTTCCATCATCGCGTTGATTCGTGAATTGGTGGAGTGCGAGTCGCCGAGCGACGATCCGGCGTCGATAAATCGTTTTGTGGATCTGTTGGCGAGCAAGGTGGAGGACGTCGCGAAGGTCCGGACATTTCCCGGCGGGCGCTTCGGCCGTCACATGCGTTGCGAATTCAATTTGCCTGGATCCCGCAAGCCGCGCGACGGCGGCATTCTCGTGCTGGCGCATTCCGATACGGTTTGGCCGCTGGGAACGCTGGCGCAAATGCCGTTCCGGCAAAAGCAGGGAAAGCTGTGGGGACCCGGCGTGCTCGACATGAAATCGGGAATCGCGTTTTTTCTATTTGCCGTGCGCGCGCTGCGAGAGTTGGACGTGCCTGTGGCGCGGCGCGTGGTGATGCAGGTCAACTCCGATGAAGAAGTTGGCAGCGAAACGTCGCGTCCGCTCACCGAGCAAGCCGCGCGAAGTAGTGCCGTGGTGCTGGTGCTGGAGCCCGGCACGGGTCTCACCGGAAAAATCAAGACGGCGCGCAAGGGTGTCGGCGATTACACGGTTACCATCAAGGGCCGCGCATCGCACGCGGGCGTCGATTTTCAAAACGGCGCGAGCGCGATAGTTGAGCTTGCCCGTCAAATCGAGCGTATCTCTAGTTTCACCAACCTCGATAAGGGCATTACAGTGAACCCGGGCGTGATTGCCGGTGGCACGCGCACCAACGTGGTGGCGGCTGAGGCGCGCGCTGAAGTGGACATCCGCGTCGCTCGCATGAAAGATGCGCCGGGGCTGGATAAGAAATTTCACGGATTGCGTCCGTTCGACAAGCGCTGCACCATTCAGGTTGAAGGCGGCGTGAATCGGCCTCCCATGGAGCGCACGGCTGGAATTCGAAAGCTGTTTCAAACCGCACAGGGATTGGCGAAACAGCTCGGTGTGGATCTTGAGGAATCGTCCACGGGCGGGGGCTCGGATGGAAATTTCACAGCCGCGCTGGGTGTTCCGACGTTGGATGGTTTGGGTGGTGTCGGCGAAGGCGCGCATGCCGTCAACGAGAGCATCCTGATCGATAGAATCGCGGATCGCACTGCCCTGCTGGCGATGCTGCTATCCCGGTTGTAAGCGGTCTACTTCACGCTAACCGTCACCCGCTCCGTGTCGGTTATGCCTTCTGCGTTGGAGGCGGTCACTGTGTAGGTGGTCGTCTTTTTCGGTTTGTCCACGACGCATCCATGCTCTGGTGTGCCCGGCTCTACCTTCACGGATTTGGCGTTCTTCACTTTGTAGCAGACGCGCACTAGTTCGCCCGCGTGGACACTGAGCGAATTCACCACGACTTCAATAATCTTCGGCGGCGCCGGACCAATTTGCACCGTCACCGACTGCGTGACTTTCTGCTTATCTTCACCTTCCGCCGTCAGAGTATAGGTGGTTGCCGTGGATGGCGCGATGTCAAAACATCTGCTGATGGCGGGCCACACTTTGTCCACCGGCGGCTGGATTCGGACCGTCTTCGCATTTTCCACTCCGTAACACAACACCGTTTTTTCGCCCCTCGGAACCGCCGGATCGCGCGCATAAAATTGAGTGATTCGCGCCGTCTTGCTTGCGTCCCGGACTGTGGGATGCGAGCAGGAACACAGCAACAAAACCGATGTCAGCAGGATTCGCGAATGATGCGCGATAGTTCTTCTTCTTCCCATGGAAAAACCGTTCTCAGATCGAAGAGGAGTTTGCCCTCTTCGATTCTCGCGATCACTGGAGGATCGCTCATGCGGCAGCGCTCCTCCGCTTGCACGACGTCGTCGCATTGCACGGCGATCAGCCAACTTTGGAGAGGGCGCTCCGGAGTGGACCCACCGCCGATCAGCGAGCTTCCCTCAATAACGGTGGTTCTGATGCCCTCCAACCGGCCCGCAACGCGCTCGGCGCGGACACGCAGCTCATCGGCTGATTGCGAAATCATGCGCAGCGTGGGAATCTGATCCCAACGTTCCAGTAATAAATTCCGCAGCGTGGTTTCGAGCGCCTGGTAGATCAACTTGTCGAGCCGCAGAGCGCGAAACATCGGATTGCGGCGCAGACGCATTACCAGTTCCCGGTCGCCTGCCAGAATTCCCGCTTGTGGCCCGCCCAGCAGTTTGTCTCCGCTGAAAGAAACCAGATTCGCTCCGGCGCGAATGCTGTCCGTCACCAGCGGTTCGTCGATTCCAAATGCACGGAGATCCACTACACATCCGCTGCCCAAATCCTCATACACCGGGATTCCACGCTCCTTGCCCAGCGCCACCAACTCGTGCAGCTCGGGCCGCGCCGTGAATCCCTCGATACGAAAATTGCTTGGGTGGACGCGCAGCAGCAGCCGGGTTCGTTCGTTGATTGCGTCGCGATAATCTTCGATTTGTGTGCGATTCGTGGTGCCGACTTCGTGAAGGATGGCGCCCGAACGTTGCATTATGTCGGGAATCCGAAAGCCATCGCCGATTTCAATCAGCTCGCCGCGCGAGACGACAACTTCAGCACCCGCCGCCAGTTCATTCAGCGCCAGATAGATGGCCGCCGCGTTGTTGTTCACCGCGATGCCGGGCGCGCCGGCCAATCGTTCGATCAGCTCCGCCGCGTGAACGTCGCGTCTGCCGCGCGCGCCTCGTGCCACATCGTATTCAAGATTCGAATATCCAGCCACGGGCTCAAATTTCGCCAGCGGAGCACGCCCGAGATTGGTGTGCAGCACCACGCCGGTGGCGTTGATCACGCGCCGCAGCGACGGAGTTTCAAACCGTGCGAGACTTCGCTCCACGCGATTCTCAACCGGGGAGGAATTGGGATGCCCGCCGGCACGAATTTCTTCGCGCATCGATTGCAGCACGCGGCGTACTTCATCCACGATGAGACTGCGTGGAAAACGCCCTTCCAGATGCGATAACGCGGAGACCACCTGGTCCACCGCCGGCAGTTCGCGCAATTGTTGATTGGCCGCCAAGTCACGATGTTAGCCTAGTCTTTCATGACCGCGTTCAAGCTTCTGGCGATTGCGAATCCCACCGCCGGCTACTTGCGGCTACTCGATCGGATTGCGGAGCCGGTGGATATCCAGGTGGGAAACGATTTGGAATTTCTCAAGGCCCACGCCGCGAATGCGGACGTTCTATTGAACGCCGGTCCGGAAGGCAATCTGCTGCAAGTGGTATTTCCTTTCGCCCGGAAAGTCCAGTGGGTGCACACGCTGTCGGCCGGCGTGGATAAGGTTCTGTTTCCGGAATTGATTGAGAGTCCGGCGCCGTTGACCAATGGACGCGGCGCTTTCAAAGACGGGCTGGCTGAGTTTGCGATAGCGTCGATGCTTTTCTTCGCCAAGGATCTGCGGCGGCTGGTGCGCAACCAGGAGGCGGGCCGCTGGGAACAATT
The DNA here is from genome assembly GCA_036521635.1 of Bryobacteraceae bacterium. Classification (GTDB taxonomy): domain Bacteria; phylum Acidobacteriota; class Terriglobia; order Bryobacterales; family Bryobacteraceae; genus Palsa-89. The sequence continues at coordinate 8,285 of DATDHK010000228.1, forward strand.
CGATGTTGTATTTTTGCGGGGACAGGTCTTAGGCATCGTTGGGTATGGCGAGATCGGACGCGAATCGGCACGGCTGGCGCGGGCGCTGGGTATGCATGTGGTTGCGGCCAGCCGCCGAGGCGCAAACATGGGCGATGCGCAGGTTTACCCTTTGGAACAATTGCGCGAGATGCTATCCGTTTGCGACTACGTGCTGCTCGCAACACCATTGACGCCAGAAACACGAGGCATGTTCGGCGAAGCGGAGTTGGGCGCGATGAAAAGCTCGGCTGTGATCATCAACGTCGGCCGAGGGCCGGTGATTGTGGAGGCGGCATTGGTGGCCGCGCTGGAGCGAAAACAAATTCGAGGGGCCGCGCTCGATGTCTTCGATAGAGAGCCGTTGCCCGAAGGTCATCCTTTTTATCGTCTCGACAATGTGCTGCTCTCTCCGCATTCCGCGGATCACACCGTCGGCTGGGAACAATTGGCCATGCGGATTTTCATTGCGAATTTCGAGCGGTTCCGCAACGGCCAACCCTTGACAAACGTGGTAGACAAGAAAGCTGGATACTAATGACGGTCGTTGGTGGTTGGTGATCGGTGAAAGTCCGATCACCAGTCACCGGCCACTACCAAGAGGTGCTCATATGAAAAAGTTCTTTCTAATATTGACGATGTTGACCGGCATCGCGCTGGCGCAATCGTATCAGCCCACGCCGGAGAATTTGAAATCGCGGCAGTGGTTTCAAGACAACAAATTCGGCCTGTTCATACATTGGGGCGTGTATAGCGTGTTGGGCAAGGGCGAATGGGTGATGAACAACGACAAGATCGCCGTGGCCGATTATGAGAAGCTGCCGGAGCGTTTCAATCCCACCGAATTCAATCCCGCCGAATGGGTCGCCATGGTGAAAGACGCCGGGATGAAGTACATCACCATCACCAGCAAACACCACGATGGATTCGCGATGTGGGGCACCAAGCAGAGCGATTGGGACATCGTCGATCGGACACCG
>DATDHK010000229.1:0-9127 GCA_036521635.1 Bryobacteraceae bacterium
GTGTTCGTTAAGGAATGGGGCCGTTTCGGGAGTACGAAATATGTAACGGGAAGTGTCGCTACGCTGTAACAGACTCGCCCGGGCTGTTACATTGCGTGGGCGGCTTTCGCTCCACGTGGCTTTGAATTTGAAACTTTGTCATCTTCCGGTACAAAGTCATGCGCGACCAATGCAGAATCCTGGCGGCTTCGCTCTTGTTCCACTGCGTGGACGTGAGTGCATGCAGCACGCGTTCGCGTTCCGCGCTTTCGTGGTCCATGGGAGGCTGGAGCCGTTCACGCACGGGCGCGGCCACATCGGCTAAAGTGATCCGCCGCGTCGAACAAAAGACGAATGCCGACTCGATGACGTTTCTCAATTCACGCACATTTCCGGGCCACTCGTAATGCTGGAGCTGGACCGCCAGTTCGGGGTCGATGTCCATCGCCGTCCGATTTGAACTGCGGTTGAGTTCGTCGAGCATGTGCTCAAAAAGCGCGGGAATATCTTCGGTTCGTTCACGCAGCGGCGGCAGATGGATACGCGCGACGTTCAGCCGGAAGTACAGGTCCTGCCGGAATCGGCCCTGCGATATCAGTCCTTCCAGGCTTTGATTGGTGGCCGCGACTATACGAATGTCCAGCGGAATATTCCGGTGCCCGCCCAGCCGCTGCACGTGCCGGCTCTCGACGGCCCGCAGTATCTTCGCTTGGGAATGCAGGTTCATGTCCCCGATCTCGTCCAGGAACACCGTTCCGCCGTTCGCGAACTGCAGTTTTCCCTCGCGCGCCGCGTTTGCACCGGTGAACGCCCCACGCTCGTACCCGAACAATTCACTCTCCAGCAGCCCGTCCGGAATGGCCGCGCAGTTGATCGACACAAAGGGCTTGGCGCGGCGTCCGCTGTTGCGATGAATCAGTTCCGCGGCCAGTTCCTTGCCGGTCCCCGTCTCTCCCGTGATCAACACGTTGGTGTCCGGGGCCGCAACCTTGCCGATCTCCTCGCGTACTCGCTGCATGCTCGCGCTGTTGCCCACCATCCTGGCGCCTTCAATGAGACATTGCGCGCCGGCCGTGCAGGTCTGGAACAACGCCGTCAGGCGGTCCACGCAGGCGCCGGCCTCGCGGGCGTCGCAAGTGTCCTTCAGAAGATCGCTTATCCCGGCTCTGAGAACGGCTATCAGGAAATCTTCGGAAGCATCCTTCGTCATCAACAGCAAGGGGCATCGCCGGTCGATTTGCCGCATCGCGCGGCTGGCGTCGATGCCGGCCCAGTTGCAACCCGGCCCGGCGGCCAACACTACCAGGTCCGCGAAGCGAATCTCCACCAGGTGAAGCAATTCCGCGCTGGTGCGTGTCTCTTGGATTCGATAATTCCGCGCCGTCAACGCGTCGCAAACTCGCGGAATGGTCCCGCATTCCGGTGGCGCAAAAATGAGTGCCTGGAATTGCACTGATTCCTCCCAGCGACGATCAAGCTACCGCCGAACTGGCGAAGAAAGCCCCTGCCTCACGCAAGGCACGGACTCGCTCCCCGCTACGTTGACACTACTGAACGTCCGCCAGAGGGGACCAACGAACACATTAGCGCAGAATATTATAATATTCCACCCATTTTCTCCATCCTGTCAAGAAGTTTTTACATTGCCTGCGTGCAGGATTAAATTAATAAGTCTCACTATCGGATGCGTGAATCGGCCCCGTCTGGGGTCATCCCTTTCTGGCGAAGGCGGGCGCGGGCGGCGGACCCGGCTGTTCCACCGGTGGCGGCGGCTTCTTGGGACGCGCATCGAGTTTGGTGAGAATCAATTCCTCGCGGGCTTTTTGGAATTTCGGAGTGCCCGGCTTCGCACCCGTTGCCACAACATCGCGCTCGGCGACTTCTTGAGCGCTAGGCAGATACTTCTGGAGATAATTCCGAATGCGATCGTGTACCAGGCGCTCGGACGAGTGCGCCAGCAGGAACAGGACCTGGTCGCCCGGCGCCTTGATCAGCGCCTGATAAACGTGCGAAGGCTTTTGCAGCTTCGCCGACTTGAGGTCCTTTTCCAGCTTCTTCGATTTCGCTTCGAGCTTCTGCCACTGCTCCACTTCTTTCCTGGACAAGCCCACTTGTTTGGTGAAGGTGGCGCGGTCCTTGGCCGCCAGGCCTTCGGCCAGAAAATATATGAACAGTCCCATCGGTTCGATGTGAATGTCGATTCCGAACGGAACCATCTGCCGGGCCTTCTGAAGCTTCTGCAACCCGGCAGGATTCAATTTGCCGCCGGCCAGCGCCGCCGAATAAAGCGGCAGCAGTTTTTCCTCCTGCAGCAAACGTATGACGTCGGCGCAGTTCGGCTCCTTGGCCGTGTGCCGCAGCTCTTCCAGCAGGTCCGGCTGAGGGATGCGCGTCTCCAATTGCGCCTCGCGCGCGTTATCGTACTGCATCTTGGTCCGCTCTTCAATATTGAATCCGAGCCGGACTTTGAATCGCAGCAGCCGCAACAAACGGATTGGATCGTCGTACAAAGTGTAGTTGGTGACGGTGCGAAGTTCCTTCCGCTCCAGATCGCCCACGCCATTGTTTGGATCGAGCAACAGGCCGCGGGAGGCCGTATTCAGCGAAAGCGCGATGGAGTTGATGGTGAAGTCGCGGCAGCGCAGGTCCTCATGAATCGTGGCCGGCTTGACCGCGGGCTTGACGCCTGGCTTTGAGTATTTTTCCTGGCGCGCCATGGCGATGGTGGCATGTACGCCGCCGGGAAAGATCAACTTCGCCGCTTTGCGGTTGTCGTCGGTCTCCAGAAGCTTGGCTCCGGTTTTCTTGGCGACCGTCTGGGCCAGCTTGAGGGCGTTGCCTTCCACCGTGAAGTCCAGCTCCAGCATTGGAAAACCACCCAGCATGTCGCGCATCGTCCCGCCTGTCAGGAAAATATTCAGGTTCGCGTGCGCCGCCGCGGCTTGCACTTCGGCCACCACGCGGCTCTGGTCTGAGCTCAGGTGACTCTCCAGCATAAACATGTAATCGCTCATCGATTGGCTCTCTCTAGCGTTGCAATCATTTCACTCCTGGAAATAACTACGCCCGCGGATGATGCTCGTCTACCGTTTTCCGCAGCCGGGATCGCATAACATGTGTATAAATTTGCGTGGTCGAAATGTCGGCGTGCCCTAACATAGTCTGGACGCTCCGCAAGTCCGCCCCGCCTTCCAATAAATGAGTCGCGAATGTATGCCGAAGAACGTGCGGCGTGAGGTCGTGGAAAATTCCGGCCTTTTTTCCGTGGCCTGCCAGCAGCTTCCAAAAGGCTTGCCGGGACATCGCTCCACCCCGGTTGGTTATGAATAAATAAGGACTCGGCCGGCCCTTCAACAACAAAGGTCTGCCGCTTGCCAAATACAGCTCCACGGCCCGGATGGCCGCTTTTCCCACCGGAACGATGCGGTGCTTGTTGCCCTTGCCCAGCACTCGCACGACGCCCATGTTGAGCTCCAGGTCGGACGCGCCCACTTTACATAGTTCGGATACACGCAGCCCCGTGGCGTAGAGCAATTCGAGCATCGCGCGGTCCCGCAGGCCCTGTGGCTTGGATGCATCGGGGGCCGCGATCAAGCTGTCGATCTGCTGTCTATTTAAGTACTTAGGAAGATTCTGCCAGTGCGTCGGGGCCGCTAGCAGCGCGGTGGGGTCGGTTGCGATGGCGCCCTTGTCCAACAGGAACCGGTAGAGATTGCGAATGGTGGTGATGTGGCGGGCGATAGAGCGGCTGTTCATTCCCGCTGCATGCAGCGAATCGATATGACGGCGCAACGAAGCCGCATCTTCGAGGTTCCCGTGGTCGCCCAATGTGCCGGCAAACCTTTCCAAATCAAGACGGTACGCGGAAATCGAGGCTTTCGCCAAGCCCTTCTCGATACGGCAAAAATCGAGGAAGCCGGCGATGTGTGCCGATAATGATGCAACGTGGCGCATCGTGCCAATGATACAATATTCGCGAAATTGTTTGGAAGAAAAGTGCTACGGTAGGAGTGATTTGGGGGTCTCTACCAACAAGAAAGTGCTGGTCACGCGCTTCGACCGCGAGGCGTTGTCAGGGTTTGTAAACCCGCAGAGCTACCTTTCCTCCGATGGCTTCGAATTGTTGAGTCAAGAAGGGTCGGTCAGCATAGTCCCCTATCAGGAGATAAAACTCGTTTGTTTTGTTAGAGATTTCCAGCAGGGCGAGCCACGGAAAGACCTGCGGATATTCACCACCCGCCCGAAAATGGAGGGCTTGTGGGTTCGTTTGCGCTTTCGCGATGGCGACGCCATGGACGGGATGCTGGCGAATAATCTCCTGCAACTGGACCAGTACGGTTTTTCGATAGTACCTCCCGACCCCGGGTTCCAGAATCAGCGCGTCTTTGTGCCCAAGGCGGCATTGTTGGCGATTGAAGTGCTGGGTGTTGTGGGGAGTGCGCTACGGATGCGCAAGCCGAAGCCGGCGCCTAAGGAGCAGTTAAAGATGTTTGATTCGGGGGGCTGAATGTGAACTTTCTTTCGGCCGTTGCCCTTCTCCTGTTGGGCACGCTCGCTCAAGCGGGCAACGTCACGGCCGCATTTCCGCTGCCGGGTTCAGGCTCGGTCGGCGCTATGCAACAGGATGCTGGCGGAAATGTCTATTTAGCCGGCAACACCGCCACAGACGCCTTTGTCGCCAAGCTGTCCAGCCTGGGCGCCGTACTATTCCGGACCACCTTCGGCGGCAGCCAAGCCGACTCCGTGCGCGCGATGGCGATAGCGCCCGACGGCGCCATCAGCGTGATCGGCTACACCGCTTCGCTCGATTTTCCGCTGACACCCGATGCGGCGCAAACTCAGTTTGTCACCAACAACCAAGGCTTCACCGGTTTTTTCGTAAAGCTGGATGCGGGCGGCAAGGTGCGCTACTCGAGCTATTTGAACACCAACTATTCGGTTCCCGCAGGCTCCTCCGCTCCGTCGTTCGACCCCGCTGGATTAACGTTGGATGCCGCGGGCGCGGCCTATGTCACCGGCGGGGGTTCGTTTGTATCCACATCCGGCGCGCTGCCCATGGTGGTGAACGGCGGGTGGATCATGAAGCTCGACGCAAGCGGCAAGATCGTCTTCGCAACCGGCGCAATTGGCGGCGGCAGGATCGCCCTCGATCGTCAAGGATTCATCTATGTCGTGGGATCCGCCGACCATTCCTTCAAACTGCCCGTGACTCCCGGAGCCTTCCAGACCACCGTCGCCGACTCTACTTGCTTCGGAAACCCTTTCTTCGCTTTTTCGTGCTCTCACCAATACGCCGTCAAACTGGACCCGGCCGCCGGCAAAATAATTTACGCAACTTGGATCAGCGGCGCTTTGGGAGCAAGCGTAGCCGCGCTGGCCGTGGATGACGCAGGCAACATTTCGGTTGCCGGCTCTACGGCATCGCGCGACTATCCCGTCACGCCGGGAGCTTATCAAACGGCCAACTTCGCGACACTTCACCCGCGAGACACCACTTCCGTCTTCGGCGGACCGTCCCTGGTGCTCCCGGTGACCGGCTACGTGACCAAACTAAACTCCGCCGGCGCCGGGCTGATTTTCTCCACGTACCTGGGCGGGTCCTCAGTGGACTCGATCGGTTCGATGGCCATCGATTCCGCCGGGCGGATCTACCTCGGCGGAATTGCCTCCTCTCCGGATTTTCCCGGATTGCCCGTCGTTCCAAATGCCTGCCGTCCCAGTTACGTCTATCCCGTACCTTTTGTCACGCGCCTCAGTGCGGACGGCAGTTCCCTCACCGAGACGCAACTGGCATTCGGCTTGACGTCCGGCACGGGGCTGGTCGCCCTCGACGGACAAGGAAAAGCGACCGCGCAAATGGGAGGCGCGCTCGCGATGCTGGATTTGTTTGCGCCCTCGTCGCCGCTGGTATGCGCTACCGATGCCGCCGACTTCGCGCCCTTGAGCAGTGTTGCGCCAGGACAGCTTGTGTCGCTGTTTGGCGAAGGCATCGGGCCAGACCGTCCGGTCCAGGCGCAGCCGAAGGACGGCTTCATTCCGGTGTCGCTCGGATTCAGCGGGATATCGGTGACGTTCAATGGCGTGCCCGCGCCCATTCTGTATGGATCATCGGGACAAGTCAACGTGCAAGTCCCCTACGAAGTGGCGAATCTGGACAGCGTCACGATGAAGCTCCAATTCGGAATGACGACGTCCACCGCCGTCTTCTCCGTTGTACCGAGCCAACCCAGCGCCTTCGTGCAGGCCGTCAGCTACGCCTCTTGCAACGGCGAGATCCGGGAAAGCTTGCTGCCGGTCGCGGTAAACGCCGACGGCAGTCTGAGCGACTGCGGGAATAGGGCGCCGCGTGGAACGTTCGTCTATGTCTTCCTCAACGGATTGGGTTTGGCCGGCGGCCATCCCGTCACGGGCGCAATCACAACGTCGGACGCGCCGGCAATTTCCGCAACCGCGGCTTTGAATCCATTGAACACCGGTTTCAGCACTGAGCCGATCCTGGTGACCCCTGATGTCGGACAGATCAACAGTGTGTGGCAAGCGAAGATCGCCATTCCATCCACGTCGCTCGGATCGTCCTTGCAGTTGGCGTTGACGGTGAACGGCGTCGCCGTGCGGGATTCTCTGGTGGTCTGGTTGAAGTGAGTGAAGGCAACTTAGCCGCCGATGAACGCGGATGAACGCAGATAAGACGAACACAAATTTGTTTCATCGGCGTTGATCGGCGTTCATCCGCGGCCTTCTTTTTATCCAGTGGTTGCCACGTTCGGATATCATACTCTAATGCGCCGAATATTTTTCCTGCTTGCCCTCGTGATTCCGATCTCGGCCGAACTCACCTATCAGAAGCCGCCGAAGGAAATTCTCGACATCTTGAACGCACCCGCAACGCCGGTGCTCAGCGTCAACCCGTCGAGGACTTACGCCGCGCTTTCCGAGGCTCGCCGCAACCCATCGATCGCTGAGGTCTCTGAACCCATGCTGCGGCTGGCGGGATTGCGCATCGATCCCCGCACCAACGGCCTGCACCTCGCCGGCGGAAGCTTCGCCATCACGCTGGTGAAGATCGCGGACGGCTCGAAGATTCCTGTCGCGCTTCCGGCAAACGCGCGGGCCGGCGGACTGCGCTGGTCGCCGGATGGAAAGCAGTTTGCCTTCTCGAACACTACAGACACCGGCATCGAGTTGTGGGTCGGCGATCCGGCGACCGGCAAAACCCGAAAGATTGAGGGGCTGAAGTTGAATGGCGTACTGGGCGACCCCATCGACTGGCTGCCCGACAATCGCACCGTGCTGGTGAAGACCGTGCCCAGCGGCCGTGGGCCTGCGCCCGCGGAGCCTCGGGTTCCCACAGGGCCACACGTGCAGGAAAGTGCAGGGCACGCTATCGGCGTGGCCACCTACGAAGACATGCTGAAGAACCCGCACGATGAAGATTTGTACGAATACTACGCGCAAGCGCAGTTGGCGTCGGTGGACACCGCGGCCGGCAAGGTGACACCGCTCGGCAAGCCGGGATTACTGGAAAGCGTGACGTTGTCGCCGGACGGCGAAGATATTTTAGTGACTCGCGAGCATCGCCCGTTTTCTTATCTGCATCCATCGCGCGAATTTCCGAAAGAGGTGGAGATCTGGAATCAAAGCGGGGCGGTGGTCCACAAAGTTGCCAGCCTGCCGTTGCCCGAGCGAGTGCCCATCGGCGGCGTACAGCCCGGTCCAAGGCAGTATCGCTGGACGCCAACCGAGCCCGCGACCCTTCTGTGGGTAGAGGCTCTGGACGGAGGCAATCCGAAGGAAAAGGTTCCACATCGCGATCGCATGTTGGCGCTGCGCGCTCCTTTCAATTCCCAGCCGATTGAAGTCTTCAAAACCGAGGAAAGATTCCAGGGAATCCAATTCGGCAAGGATTTCGCGCTGATCGAAGACTCGGCGCGGGTGTCGCGAATTGTGCGGACCTTCAAGATCGATCACGGTCAGCCGAACTCACCCGCCAAGTTGATTTGGAGCCGCAACCAGCAGGACCGCTACAAAGATCCGGGCCGCCCGGTGGAGCGGCGCATGCAGGGCGGGCCGCGTTTTGGCGGCGGCGGTGGTGGGTTCGGTGGACGCGGCGGCGGCGGCGATTCCAGCCTGCTGCAATCCGGCGACAACATTCTGCTGGTGGGTGAAGGCGCTTCGCCACAGGGCGACCGGCCGTTCCTGGATCGATTCAACCTGACCACCATGCAGACGGAGCGGCTGTTCCGGTCTCCCGAAGACAAGTACGAAGTTGTGGAAGCGGTGTTGGACGAGCAAGGCACGAAGTTCATCACGCGCCGCGAGAGTCCCAGCGAACCGCCGAATTATTTTCTGCACGCCGATGGAAAAGAGATTGCGCTGACGTCGTATCAGGATCCCGCGCCGAGGCTCCGTCGCATCACCAAGCAACTGGTGACCTACAAGCGCCCGGACGGCGTGCCCTTGTCATTCGAACTTTATCTGCCCCCGGATTACAAGCCCGGCACGCGGCTTCCGGCCGTGGTGTGGGCTTATCCGCGCGAGTTTAACGACGCCGATACGGCCGGCCAGGTAAGCGGGTCGACCAAGCGCTTCACCACCATCAGCGGATATTCAGAATTGTTCTTCCTGCTGGAAGGCTACGCGGTTTTGGAGAATGCAGCCATGCCGGTGGTGGGGACCATCGACGTGGTGAACGACACCTACGTCAAGCAGATCGTGGCGGACGCCAAGGCGGCCATCGACAAGGCGGCGGAAATGGGCGTGATCGATCCGAACCGCGTCGGCGTGGGCGGCCACAGCTACGGCGCGTTCATGACGGCGAACCTGCTGGCGCATTGCGATTTGTTCCGGGCCGGCATCGCGGAAAGCGGCGCGTACAATCGCACGCTGACGCCGTTCGGTTTTCAGAGCGAGCGGCGCACATTCTGGGAGGCGCAGGATACCTATTCCAGAATGTCGCCGTTCATGTTCGCGGACAAGATCAAGACCCCGATCCTGCTGGTCCACGGCGAAGCGGATGACAATTCGGGAACGTTCCCGATCCAAAGTGAACGAATGTACGAAGCGATTCGCGGGAACGGCGGCACGGTGCGGCTGGTGTTTTTACCGGATGAGGCGCACGGATACCGGGCCAAGGAGACGATCGAGCATC
>DATDHK010000230.1:0-5788 GCA_036521635.1 Bryobacteraceae bacterium
AAGCCAAGCATGCCGATGTGTTGGTGCTGACGGCGTCCACATTCAACGAATTTCCAGATCTGCAGGTCACCGATTCCAGCTTCCGCGAACTGCGCAAAGTGAGCGATGCCAATCCACAAAAGTCCAAACTTTTGTGGGGGACCGCTGAATTGTTCCACTATCGCAATTCCGACGGCGTGCCGCTCAGCAGCGCGCTGTACAAGCCGGAGAACTTCGATCCGAAGAAAAAATATCCGCTGATCGTTTACATCTACGAGCGCCTCTCGCAAAACGTGAATCACTTCGTGGCGCCGGCGCCGAGTCACAATATCAACGTTTCTTTCTACGTGAGCAACGGCTATCTGGTGATGACGCCGGACATCGCCTACACCATCGGCTATCCCGGACAAAGCGCGTTGAAGTGCGTGCTGGCGGCCATTCAGGAAGTGGTGGATCGCGGTTATGTGGACGAAAACGCGATCGGCATACAAGGGCACAGTTGGGGCGGCTACCAGATCGCCTACATGATCACGCGGACCAACCGGTTCCGCGCCGCAGCCGCGGGAGCTCCGGTGGCCGACATGATCAGCGCCTATGATGGCATTCGCTGGGGTCCGGGCATTCCGCGCCAGTTCCAATATGAGCAGACGCAGAGCCGCATCGGCGGAAGCATTTGGCAATACCCACTGCGCTTCATCGAAAATTCGCCCATCTTCACGGCGGATCGCGTCAGCACTCCGCTGTTGATGATCCACAACGACGCCGACGACGCCGTGCCGTGGTACCAGGGAATCGAATATTTTCTGGCGCTGCGGCGGCTGGGGAAAGAGGCGTATCTATTCGTGTACAACGGCGAGCCGCATGGGCTGCGCCGGCGTCCGAATCAGAAGGATTACACGATGCGGCTGCAGCAGTATTTCGATCATTATTTGAAGGGCGCGCCGGCGCCGGAGTGGATGGAAAAGGGAATCCCGTTCACGGATAAGGCGGTCGCAATTCCAACGGATGCGCAGTAGGGCAGGTTGGTAACCTGCCGCCGATTGTCAATCGGCGTACTGACGCTTTCGATAAATTTCCAACAGGCCGATTACCAATCGGCCGCAGGTTACCAACCTGCCCCACTATTTCTTGAGGACTGAATTCATTGAGCCTTGGCGATAGCCTTCCAAGTCGATGGTCACGTAGTGAAAGCCCAGCGGCTTGAAGATGCCGACGAAGGCTTGCGCCATGTCTGCGGTCAGCGCCTTCTCTAGTTCGTCTTTCGCAATCTCGATGCGCACCAGCTCGCCGTGAAAGCGTACGCGGAACTGGCGAAATCCCAGCATGCGGATCTCTTCCTCGCCGCGCTCCACTGTCTTCACGTTCTCGATGGTGACTGGCGTGCCATAAGGGATTCGCGAACTCAGGCAGGCGGCGGCGGGACGATCCCAGGTAGACAAATTCGCCAGCCGCGACAATTCCCGGATTTCCGCTTTGGTCAGTCCCGCATCCACCAGCGGTGCTTTCACCTGATGTAGCTTCGCGGCTTTTTGTCCGGGCCGATAATCGCCCAGATCGTCGACATTCACGCCGTAGACAATATGCTCGATGCCGCGCGCGGCGCCCAATGCGTCCAGTTCGGTGAACAGCTCATCCTTGCAATGGAAGCAGCGATTGGGATCGTTCTTGACATAATCCGGATTGTCGAATTCGTGCGTTTCGATGTACTCGTGCCGGATGCCACACTCTCGCGCGAACGCCTCGGCATCGCGCTTATGCGATTCGGGGATGGACGCGGAATCGGCGGTGATTGCAATGGCATCGTCGCCCAGAACGCGATGCGCAGCCCAGGCCAGATAAGCAGAATCGGTCCCGCCCGAATAAGCCACCATGACCCGCCGCATGGAACCAAGAATCGAGAAAAGGGTTTCCTGCTTTTGAGCCAGCAGAGCGGCATCGAGTTTTGGCGGTTCCAGCGTGACCAGCGTCGCCATACATCCAGTATAGTTGGCGGACGAAATTTTACGGTAGCGGGCTACTTTGAATCCTCAAGAGCCTTGTTGATTTTTGTTCCATCTTGCGCCAGTATTTTTGATGGTCCTTGCGCGTCGCGATCTGTAGGCGCATCCTGCAATAGCCAACCGCCCATTCGAGTTGGACTTTGTCACCATGCTCAATTGCCGATTCGATCCGTCGTAGCTCTTTGAACCGTGTCACGCTGTTCTTTCCAAACCCCGTTCGGAGGATAACCAGTCGCGTCGCCCACTAACAAAGTTTACGTCTAATACCGGTTGCGGAACGTTTACGCGAAAAGTTTGCGCCACCTCGGTTTCGTGTATACTAGCTCCGATGAAAAACCAGCTAGCCCGAAAGCGCAATATCTGCGTAGGCGCCACCTTTCTCGTGCTGATCGCCGGCTTCGGAGCCGCGTCCGCATTGCTGAGCCGCAAAGCTGTTGTGCAGGCCGCCACCGCGCAGGCCCCACGGTTCGAAGTGGACCCCATGTGGCCCAAGCCATTGCCGAACCATTGGATCATGGGCAACGTGATCGGCGTATCGGCGGACGCGCAGGATCATATCTGGATCATTCATCGCGGAGCGTCGATCGAACGAATGGAAGCGTATGCGCAAGCCACGCCCGTCGCGTCCGAGTGCTGCTCCGCCGCGCCGCCGGTGCTCGAGTTCGATGAAGCGGGCAACCTGATCGGGCATTGGGGCGGACCCGGCCAAGGTTACGATTGGCCGGAATCCAACCACGGAATCACGGTCGACTACAAAGGCAACGTTTGGATCGGCGGCAATGGCCGTCCAGCGCCCGGCACGCCGGCCGGGCAGCCTGGCGCCGCCGGCTACTACAACGACAACATGATTTTGAAGTTTACACAGGACGGGAAATTCCTGATGCAAATCGGCAAGCCCGGCCAGAGCAAGGGCAGCAACGATACCGAGAATCTCAAGGGTCCGGCCAAGCTGTTCATCGACAAAAAAACCAACGAGCTGATCGTCGCCGATGGCTACGGCAATCACCGTGTGATCGTGTTCGACGCCGAGACCGGCAAGTACAAACGCCACTGGGGCGCCTACGGCCACAAGCCCGACGACACGCCGCTGGGCCGCTACAATCCGAACGATCCGCCGGCCCAGCAGTTCCGCAATCCGGTGCATTGCGCCGAGCTTTCGAACGACGGCCTGCTCTATGTGTGCGACCGCCCGAACGATCGCGTCCAGGTGTTCAAACAAGACGGAAGCTACGTGAAGGAAGTGGTTCTATATAAGAACACTCTGGGCGACGGATCGGTTTGGGACATCGCCTTCTCTAAGGACCCCGAGCAGAAATACATCTATCTGGCCGACGGAGCGAATGAGAAAATTCACATCATCCAGCGCGACACCATGGAGGTCCTGACTAGCTTCGGCGACGGCGGCCGGCAACCCGGCGAATTCTACGCGGTGCACAGCATTGCGACGGATTCCAAGGGCAACATCTTCACCACCGAGACTTATCGCGGCCAGCGTTTGCAAAAGTTTCTGTTCAAGGGCGTGGGTCCCGTTCCGAAACTGGACCAGGGCGTAGTATGGCCGAAGACGGCCAAAAGCCCGTTCTAACCAACCGCTCCCTCGGCCCCAGCATCTCTCAAGCCCCAACTTGTCAGCGGTGGCGACGAGCATTATCGAGATCTGTACTTGTGAGCGGACAAGCCGGGGCATGGTGGAGGCCCGTACCCCAGCCCGCCCAATGGAGGAAGCCTGTTGTCAAGTCACGGCTCGGAAACCCATACTGAGCCGCGCGCGTAAGCACGCGGTTAAAGCCAGCGGCCAAGTCCGTCGATAAGGTATGTTATCAATAGACAAGGCGCGTGCCCGCGTGCGTTCCCGGTAGAAAATAAATGAAAAACATTCAATCCATTACTTTGCCCGCAGTGTTCATCTTGGCCGCCCAGTTTGCCGGCGCCCAGATCACGCCGACGTCCACCGTCTTTAATCCCGCGCCGTCGCGCATCGTGGGGCAGGCGCTTTTGCAGCAATCCGGAATATTGACCGCCATCGCCACCAACCTGGTCGAGGGCCGCGAGCTGAATCGTCCCCAGGGTATTGCGCTGGACACATCCGTTAGCCCGCCGATTCTCTATGTCGCGGACTCCGGCAACAATCGCGTGCTCGCTTGGAAAAACGCCTTTGGATTTACGAAAGGCGACATCGCCGACAAGGTCGTCGGCCAGCGCGACCTCATCTCCACGTCGCCCCAGGGTCCCGGTTCGAATTTGACCAGCGGCCTGTCTTTCCCCACGGGCCTCGCGGTCGACAGCAAGGGCGCGCTGTACGTCATCGACACCGGCAACAATCGCATTTTGCGATATCCCGCGCCATTTTCGCAAACCGGCGATCTGCTGCAGTTCGATTTGATCATCGGCCAGAAGGACGTGGACGGCCACAGCGCCAACGAGGGGACTGTCTTTCCCAGCGAAAAGACTCTAGCTTTCAACAATGCCCCAGCCGGCCTGACATTCGATAAAGATGGAAATTTGTGGGTAGCGGATCGCCTCAACAATCGCGTACTCCGGTATCCGGCCGGCGCCCTTGGATCCGGCGCTCCCAATGAACCTTCCGCCGATTTGGTTCTCGGGGAGAAGGATTTTACCACGAATGCGCTTCCGTTAAATCTCGGCGCCAGCCTGTGCGGTAACTCGGGCATGGCGGCTGAACCTTGCGGAAAAAACTTCTTGAGACAACCGTCCGGATTGGCTTTCGATCCGAAGGGGCGGTTGTTCGTCGCCGACGGCGATAGCCGCGTCGTAGTCTACGCGCCGCCTTTTTCGATTGGAGAATTGAGCGCTCGAATAATGGGGGTTGTATTTCCCACGACGCAAAACCCGAATCCGCTCCGCGTCAGTGAGAGCACGCTGGGCGGCCTGGGACCACAAATTCCGGTCACAGGGGTGTTCTTCGTGGGCGACCGGCCGTTTGTGGCCGATACCGCGAACGCGCGCGTCTTAGGTTACGATCCATTCGACCAGTGGGCGGATGAGGCGACCGCTTATTCGCCACCGGCCAAGGTATTAGTGGGCCAAACCAGCTTTCAAGGGTTCAATTCCAATCAGAACTTGCCCAGGCCGACGGCCGCCACCCTGGCTGGGCCGCAACCGAACTTCACCGCCTTTCTGGTGAGCGGACCCGCGGCTGGGGCTTTCGCGGGCACCGACATGTTCGTGGTCGATACCGGCAATAATCGCGTCCTGGTGTTTCCGCAGCAGAGTGGCGGCACTTTTTCCAGCGCGAACCGGCTGCTCGGCCAATTGGACTTTCAATACAATTCGGTCAACCTCATTGAAGGCCGCGAAGTAGGGTTCACGGGAAACTTCGGTTCTTGCGGGACCGCGCTTACCACCGGCGGCTTTGCGCTCATCGATCCGGCATCGACCCCGCCGCATCTATATATCGCCGACCCCACCAACAATCGAGTGCTCGGTTTCAACGACTATCGAAAAGTAAACGCCGGCTCGAAAGCGGACGTGGTGGTGGGCCAGCCGGACCTGCTGAGCGCCGTCATCAATTTCCCAAACAACAGCGCCACGCAGACCACCGACGTGGGCTTGTGGTCCCCGGAAGGATTGGCCGTGGATGCCGACGGCAATCTCTACGTGGCGGACACCTGCAACGGGCGCGTGCTTCGTTTTCCGAAGCCTTTCGCCCAGCCGCAGGGCATACTGCAGCGCGCCAATCTGGTTCTGGGACAGTTTACGTTCTTCGGCCAGCCCGGCCGCGATCTCAGCCGCTCCACCATGCGAACCTCTTATGGCTTGGCGTTCACGGCCGACGGCAGCCTGGTGTC
>DATDHK010000231.1:0-1571 GCA_036521635.1 Bryobacteraceae bacterium
GGGGATTTTCCAGCACCCTGTTGAACCGGTCGAACGATCAACTATTCGCGATCGAATCGCTAAAAGGTTTTCTGAACGGCGTCGTGGATTCTTCAAGAGTCGCGATCGTTGGATATTCCATGGGCGGCTACGGAGCGTTGGCCAGCGCGGGCGCCGGATACAGCAAGCAGGGACAGGCCGCGCGATCGGTGCCCGGCGGATATTTTGACGACTGGACCGTGGGCAACGCATCGTTCGCGGCAAGGAATCGTGAAACTCTGAAAGCGATCGTGGCGATTTCGCCCTGGGGCGCGCAGCCGCCGAATAACAACTGGGATGCGGAAGGGCTGGCCGGCATTCGCATTCCGTCGTTATTCATCGTCGGCGATCAGGACGACGTGTCGGGCTATGAGCAAGGCGTGAAGAAGGTGTTCGACGGCGCGGTGAATTCAGAACGCTGCATGCTGGTCTACGAAAATGCGCGGCACAACATTGGCGGGAATCTGACGCCGCCGGAAGCGTCCGGGGATTTTGCCGCGAAGGCGTTTTTCGAAGAGCCGGCGTGGCGCAAGGATCGGATCGCGGCCATCAATCAGCACTTCATAACCGCGTTCCTGGATCTCTATCTGAAGGGCGATGAAAGCCGGCGTGAATACTTGAACGTTACGCCGGTGAAATCGAATGACGCCAGGTGGCCCGCTGCGGCCGCGCAATCCCCGGGAGCGTTCAGCACGGGTGTGGACAAAGACGGAAACAGGTATTGGAAAGGGTTTCAGCGCAGGTGGGCAGTGGGACTCGAGATGTATCGACATGGCGCGGGACAGCCGGCGAGGTAGCTCGCTTACCTTCCGAACAGCCGGCGCTTTCGCTGCTTGACAGGCGCCGCGGGGGCCGGCGCGGGAGCCGCGTGGACTCGAATTACACTTTCAATCGCCGCCTGCGCCAGAGGCGCCATGATACGGTATCCGGCGCTGTTGGGATGCAGGCCGTCATCCGCCAGATCCGCCTTGAGGAATCCCGCGGCATCCACCATTTCGGAATAGTAGTCCAGGTAAGTGAAATTGCGCCGGGTGCAGAAGCTCTTGATCCAATCGTTCAGCGCGCGTATCAGTACGGGCGGACGAACGGGCGTCATTTCGTAGGCCGGGTTGACGTCTTTGTGGTAATCGCTCACCGGCAGCACCGAAGCGAAAATCACTTTGATCTTGTGATAGTCGGCCAGATCGGCAATCATCGTCAGATTGTCTTCAATGGCGTTGAGTGAAATGCTTCGCGCGAGATCGTTGGTCCCGCCCAGGATCAGCACCACGCCCGGTTGCAGATTTACCACGTCGGACCGCATGCGGCCCAGCATCTGACCGGTAATCTGGCCGCTGATGCCGCGGTTGATAAAATCGCGATCTGGAAAATATTCGTTCAGGCGCCAGAAATCTGTAATGGAGTCGCCCAGAAATACTATTCGAGGCTTCTCCGCTTTGGGCGGACCAATGCGCGAATCGTCATCTATGTACCGCAACAAGTTGCTGGGATCCGGGGAACGCAACTGCCGGCCCTTCTGCTCGATCAGCGCGTGAAAGTGCGAGTCGATGCGC
>DATDHK010000232.1:0-7503 GCA_036521635.1 Bryobacteraceae bacterium
ACTGGGATACCCGCGGCCGGCGCGGTGGCGTGATAACCCGGTGCGGATGGCAGGTCCCGCAGTGGAGCCAGGAGCCGCTGCGACTGATGGGCGATCGGACCCGACAGCGTGACGCCCACCAGGAAAGCTCCAACCGCCGAGGATACATGCAATCGTTGAGCGAGTCCGGCTACCAGCAGGACTGCCCCGAACGTGCTGAGCAACACTACCTCATCGGCGGTGTGGGCCACCCAACGGCTGATGACCCGCCCATGGCGCAGCGCCACATAGAGAATGAGCGCGACGGTTACCAAGGCGATCGAGACGGAAGTGGCGATCGTTGCCGCGTCACCACCTCGGAGAAGGACGGCCACCACCGGCAGGTACAGCGCCATCGCCAGATCCTCCAGCACCAGCACAGTGAGGACGGACGGAGTTTCCGGGTTTTTCAGGCGCTGCATTTCAGCCAGCACTTTGGCGATGATGCCCGAGGAGGAGATCCATGTTACGCCTCCCAGAAGCACGGCGGGCAGCGCCGGCCAGCCCAGCAGAAAACCGGTAATGAGTCCCGGAGTGAAGTTCAGCACGAAATCTACAGTGCCGGCGGGCAAGCCTCGTTGCAGGTTTTGGCGCAGTTCCTCGCCGGTGTACTCCAGGCCCAGCATGAACAGCAGAAGGAGGACGCCGATCTCGCCTCCGATGTGAATGAAGTTTTCGCTCAGGCCCAGGGGCAGCAGCCCACCGTTACCGAAGGCAAGGCCAGCCAGCAGGTAAAGGGGAATCGCCGAGAAGCCCCATCGGTTGGCCAACCGGGCTAGTAGGGCCAAGCCGACAATGGCGGCGCCGAGCTCGACGAAGAGTAGAGAAAGATCGTGAGTGGTTGCGGCGCTGGACACCCTTCCAGCTTAGTCCCTATGCCATGAATATTCGAGTGGAAATACCTGCTCCTCCACGAGCGCTTCCCGCACGGCGAGAAAATCGGAATCATTGATTGCAAGCACCTGAATCGTGATGCGGGCCGATCGCCGTGCGGCCGTTTAGGCCGATCCTTTCCATTCGAAGTGTTCGTTCCACAAGTGGACGCGCGGATGGAAGAGTCGAACAAGCTCACACCAGGAACGGATATGCCTATGGACGCGGAATTACTTCGCGCGAACTGTTTGGATAACAGTGATATCCCGGATATCCTTACCGTCGGCGCCGCCGACATAAGGCCGTTGGATTTTCATCCAGTATTTCGAAGCCGACAAATCCTTTCCGCCGTCGAGGATGAAAAAGGCCCATTGGATCGATTGTCCAGAGGGTAGCTTTGGGCCGCCACGCATTGGAAACTCCTTGTACAGGCCCTTGTAGAACGCAAGCACCTTGTCATAGGCATCGCCGGTTGTGTATACCTCCGACTGTTTGCCCGGGGCAGCGGCACTGGCCTCGCGACTCCCTTTTTCATCAAGTTTGGAGCCGGCATAAGGCTTAAAGTCCTGCGCCAGGCATGGGACATTGACCGCGGCGAGAAGCATGCCGGCGGCTAACGAAAACAACGCAAATCTTTTCATCTCAACTCCTATTCTTCATCAACTATCGCTAATACTATGGGTGGGCGGCATCACTTGGCCGCCCTGCCGTGCTCCAGGCACAAAGCCACGAGCTCAGAAATATTCGCTTCGCCTACGCACATCACCGTATCGGCGCCGCCCCAATAGATCTTCACGGTTCCATCCGGTTCGGGAACGGCGCCGCACGTGAATACGACGTTATGGACATACCCGGTCACTTCCCAGGGATCTTGCGGCTGCAAAATCCACGAGTCGCCCACGCCGATGATTTTCGCGGGATTGTGCAGGTCATGAAGAGCAACGCCTAAACGATAGACCGATCCATCCATGGTTTGGAAAACGCCGTGGTAGATGGAGAGCCAACCCTGCTCCGTTTTGACCGGCGGCGCGCCGGGACCGATTTTCATTTCATCCCAGTGATAGGGTTCGGGCCGCATGATCAACTGAGATTCGCCCCAGAAACGCAGATCGGGGGAGTAGGAGATCCAGATGGACCAGGGAGCGATTTCCGAATGAGGGCGGTCCAGCCGGGCATAGAGTCCATCGAACTTCTCGGGGAAGATCACTACGTTGCGATAGTCGGCTTCGGTGATGAGAGAGAACCTTTCCACGCCGCTGAAGTCTTTCGTCTTCGCCAGGGCGATCCGCACGCCGTTGCGCGAGTAAGCGCTGTAGGTGATGACGTACTCCGCCTCATCCACTCGCGTCACGCGCGGGTCCTCTACGCCGAATTCCTCATAGGCGGCGAAGGGACCATCCGGCGCGGGCGTCAGAAAGGGCTCTGGATCGGCCGTGAAGTGAAACCCGTCGGCGCTGCGCGCCAAACCGATGATGGAGCGTCCGGTGCGGAGATGCGAGCGGAACAGCATGATGTATTCGTCCGCATGCTTCACCACCGCTGCGTTGTGGACCGTTTCCACCGGGTAAGGAATGTTGGCCTTGGTGAGGATCGGGTTGTGAGCGTATCGCCTGACAATGTCCGGCTTCATGATGGTCTTCTCGCTTCCAATTCAAAAATTGTGGAGTAAACCCGCTCGTACGCCTGCACCATAGTCTCGATGGAGAAGCACTGTTCGACCCGTTGGCGGCAGGCGTTGCGGTCGATTTCAGAAATGCGTTGCAGGGCCTGCACTGCGTCGTGGACGTTGTTGACCAGGAAGCCGGTCTGTCCATCTTCAATGACCTCCCGGCATGAACCTAGATCCATGGCGATCACGGGTACTCCGGCCGCGTTGGCTTCCGCCAGCACAAGTCCGAATCTTTCGGGGATGGTGTTCAGGTGAAGTAGGGCGCGGGCGCCGGCGAACAATTCATTCTTGCCCTGCACATCCACGGCGCCGATGTAGCGAATCGTCTGATTAAGGTGGGGCTCGACATGTTTTAGGAAGTACGCCTCATCCTGGATAATGCCGGCGATGAGCAACGGCAACCCGCTCAGACGGGCAACCTCGATGGCCAGATGTACGCCTTTGTCCGGATGAATCCGGCCGAGGAAAATCAGGCGATCGCCGGCGACTTCCTGGAGCGGGTACAACGAGAGATCGATTCCGTTATAGACCGTCGCCAGGTAATTCAGTCCCGGCGCGCGATCGGAGTCGCTGATGGAAACGAAATATCCGTCGCGATACTTCTCATAGATGGGCATGATTTTGGGCGACGAAAATCCGTGGATGGTGGTGAGGACCGGCGTTTTCACGAGGCGCGTGTAGCACAGCGCCATGAAGTCGTAGTGGCTGTGGATGAGATCAAACCCGGCGGCGTGCTCGAACGCTTCGGAGATATGCAGATATTCGGCTACTTTGGGATCCACGCCGCGATCCTCTTCATATCCTTTCTCAACTACTGAATGCAGGCGAGCGCGCGTGACAGAATCTCCGGTGGCGAACAACGTCACATCCCAGCCGCGGGCGGCCAAGCCTTCGGCGATGTTGCTTGCGACCGTTTCCCAAGCGCCGTAGTGCCGCGGAGGCGTCCGCCAGGCTACCGGCGATAGGACAGCGATTCTTTTTTTTGGGATGGTCATGCCATTGCAGCCAGCACCTCAGCCAGCGGCGCCGTTGCGAAACTCGTGGCGTGATCGGCCAGACCATACGGAACGATCAACTGCCCGTTGTGAACCAGAGCGCCGCACGTATAAACGACGTTGGGCACGTAGCCCTCGCGCTCGTCTTCATTGGGCTTGAGCAAGGGCTCGCTGAGCCGTCCAATCACTTTGGAGGGATCGTCCCGGTCCAGCAGAAACGCTCCAATGCAATACTTTCGCAGCGGGCCAACACCGTGACTGAGGACCAGCCAGCCTGCGTCCGTCTCAATCGGCGATCCGCAGTTCCCGAGCTGCACCAGCTCCCATGCGTACGCAGGTTTCAGCAACACTTTGTATTCATTCCAGAAGTGAACATTGTCCGAAAACATGAGATGAATGTTCTCGTTGTCCTGACGCGACAGCATGGCGTAGGCGCCATTAATCTTTCGCGGGAAGAGGGCCATGCCCTTGTTTTGCGCGGCCGGACCGTTCAAGGTAATGAACCGGAAGCGGAGGAAGTCGGCGGTTTCAACGAGTTCGGGCACCACCACCCTGCCATCGTAAGCGGTGAAAGTGGCGTAGTAAATGTGAGTGCCGTCATCGTTCTGAAAGCGCACGAAACGCGCGTCCTCGATACCGTTTCGTTGCGAGGGAGTGGCCGGGAAAATAATCCGTGCGGACAACCGTTGTTCGGGTTGGAACTGGACTTCGTAGTTAGACCGGGCCAGCATCCAAATTCCCTGTTCGGCGGTTTGATCTTCCCGCGTCATTCCATCCGACATCCGCAGCCGCTTCACTTCGGCCTCGAGACTGGCGCGAAGTTCTTCCAGTGTGAACGACTCGGCAAGATTGCTCACAACGCGGCGGGTGAAGTCGCTGGTCAATCCTACTTCCTGGAGTTTCCGGCCGAACAGAGGCTTCTCATACCGGGAGTTTGGAATTTGACGGGGCTCGGTGAGGAAGCCGCTGGGGGCTTCCACGTCGATGCGACCGTCGGGGTGCAATACACCGGTTCGAAAAGTGATCGAGGAAATGTGTCCTTCGCCGGTGGCGCGCAAACTGAGAATGAACCGCAGAGCGCCAGCGGGCAGGCCGGCTTGATTGGGATGCGGCACGATAGACGGATTGAACAGCGCAGCGGATTCCAAAGAGTATTCGGCCAGGAAATAGGAGCCGATCAACAGCCGCCTTTGCTCAGACATTTCCCCGCCGGCTAACAGCGGGCGCACCTGTTCAAAGCGTTCCAGAAAAAGATTGCAGATCTGCTGGTGTCTCTGGGAGAATTCAGCGCAGACTTCCTCCAGCAGCGGGCCCACCTGCTCTTCCGGGAGCGACATCACCCGCCCGATGATTCTCTCCGCCCGCTGAGTATCTCCCGGCATGAAGGGCCGCAGCAGAACGCGCGACTGTTCGGGCTCGAGGATAGTGGCCGTGCGTTGGACGTGAATTGACATTACTCTTCGATCGTAACCGGCGCTTTAAAGCTGGTCAGCATGTCTTGCGCCAGGCGCGTTTCAGCCAACGAAAGCAAGAACGCCAACGTCGATTCCGCCCCCTGGTTTCCATTGACCCGGTCCACGTGCAACCCATCGCGGCAGCCGCCGGTCTCGCTGGAATAGAGCTCCAAGCCGAGATCGTTCCAGCCGATGAACCAGTCGAAAGCGCGCCGCGCCTGTTCGTACCACCACGCGTCCGATGTGGCGCGATAGGCCGCCAGACAGGCCGATACCGTTGCTTGCGCCTCTATCGGTTGTTGGTCGAAGTTGGCGCGCACGCCGCCACGCTTGTAGAATCCGTTGCTGCCAATTGGCCGGAAGTGGCCTTTCTCGGAAATCTGCAATTCCGTCAGCCAGCGTAGCGAGTGTAAGCCTCGTTCAAACACCGCCTTGTTTCCAGTGGCCCGTCCACTCAGAATCAAAGCGTGCGCCAGCTTGGCGTTGTCATACGATAGCTCTTCTTCAAACCAGCACCAATCCGGCTGGGCGTGTACGTCGAAAAGCTCCATGAGCCGGGTAGTGAGTATTTCGCGGGCCTGGTTGACCGCGCTGTCACCGCCCAGCCGGCGCAGATATCCGTGAATGCCGATCAGGCCGAAAGCCCAGGCGCGCGGGGAACTGAACTCCGTGAGTGCCGGCAACGCCAGCGCGAAGAGTTGTCCGGCCATCATCTGAAAGCTGCGGAAGGGCGAGCGGCCGACGCCTACACCCAGCGCCCAAATCGCCCGGCCGTGACAGTCCTCCGATCCGCAGTCATCGATCCAGCGGCGGTCAAAACTCATGTGATTGTGGAAGCGTTTGCTTTTGATGTCGAACGCGTGATGAAGAAAAGCCGCGCAGGTTGTGGCCAATGTTCGAACCTTTTCCGAATCCTCTCCCAATTCACCCAGTAGGACCGACAGCACGAACGCGCGCGCGTTATCGTCGGTGCAATAGCCTTCGGAAAAATTGGGAACGCTGAAAACGGCGTGTTGGAGGACTCCGGTCAAGTCCGTCATGCGGCATAGGTGACTCAACTTCAATGCCGGTAGTTCGCGTGGCTTTTGGTCAAGCGTTTTCTTTGCCAGGGACTTGTGCGACCGCGAAGTCCCTTCCAGTCTCGACAACTCGAACGAGAGCATATATTGCTGTGCGATGTTGCTCCAGATCATGTCGCGCCCGATCCGGTAGGCATTCTTGCGGATGGAGTGGCGGCGCGTGTCGTCGCGCAGCAAGCCGATCACCTCCCGCGCGATGGCCGGGGTATCGCCGAAGGGCACCAGTACGCCACGGTCTTCGGCCAACAATTCCGACGCGTGCCAATAGGGCGTCGAAACCACCGCTTTGCCCGCGCCGAACGCGTAGGCCAGCGTGCCCGAGGTGATCTGCGCTTCGTTGAGGTAGGGCGTGACGTAAAGGTCGGCTGCGCCGATGAACTCCTTCAGGTTTTCAATGTCGACGAATTGATTGTAGAAAATTACGTTTTTCTCAACCTTGTTTTTCTTGGCGAGGATTTCGAGGCTGAGCCGGTAGTCTTCGCCACGCTCGCGCAGCTCGTTGGGATGCGTGGCGCCCAGGACAATGTAGACCACGTCGGGAAACTCGGCCAGAATATCGGGCAGTGCGTTGAGCACATATTCGATTCCCTTGTTCGGTGAAAGCAGTCCGAACGTGAGCAGCACTATCCGGCCTTCCACCCCAAACTGGTCCTTGAAATAAGTGGGATCGACAAAGCCTACGTCGGGGATGCCGTGCGCGATGAGATCGATCTTGGCGGGCGGCGCCTGGTAAATATTCTGCAACATCTGCCGGCCGCGCTCAGCCATTACCACCACCCTGGTTGAGAGCGAAATCAGCTCCTCCATTACGCGGCGTTGATCCGCTTTCGGCTCTTTCAATACCGTGTGAAGCGTGGTGACGACCGGCATTCTCAATTCGCGCAGAAGCGCCAGAATGTGGCCGCCCGCGGGTCCGCCGAAAATGCCGAATTCGTGTTGCAGGCAGACGATGTCCACGTTGCTGATGTTGAGGAAATCCGCGGCGCGTTGGTAGGAGGACAAGTCCTGCTCCTCAATTTCAAAGCGAACTACTTCCGGGTACTCGTAACCGCCTTTGATGTCGTTGACCGAAACGCAGAAACACTGGCTTTGGGGATGGGCGGTTGCGACGGCCGCAAGCAGGTCGGACGTGAAGGTGGCAATGCCGCACTTGCGCGGCAAGTGGTCGCCTACGAAAGCAATTTTGCGGACTCTGGACTGTTCTTTCATGAAGCCTTTCTCAGTTTGTGGGCAGGTTGGTAACCTGCGGCCGATTGGCAATCGGCCTGTTCGGTAAAGCATCATGTTCAACGGGCCGATTACCAATCGGCCGCTGATTACCAATCTGCCCCACAGTGGAGTCAGGATGCTTGGATGCGGCGATACTCCGGTTGCCACATCGCGTCTTCCACCTGTTGTACGATGTCCTCCAGCTC
>DATDHK010000233.1:0-3597 GCA_036521635.1 Bryobacteraceae bacterium
CGTTGGTCCGGGAAAGAAAGAGGGTGCAGTGGTCTCGTCCTCATCCGGACCGCCCGAACGGATCGTCATTGCGCCGAAAGGGACGAAGCGCAGGCGCCAATCCAGGCGCGTTGAATATGGATGAGGAGATCCGCCGCATGGAGTGGAAAGCCCAGGCCGGCGCCGAGTACATCGTCACCCAGCCGGTCTTCGATCTCAATTTGCTGGAGCAGTTTTTGAAACGCATCGAGCCGTTCAAATTGCCGGTGGTGTGCGGCATCTGGCCGCTGACCAGTTTTCGTAACGCGGAATTCATGGTAAATGAGTTGCGAGTTCCCGTTCCCGAGCGTCTTATGGAGAGAATGCGGCTGGTGGACAACGCGGAAAAAGCCCGGCAGGAAGGCGTGGCCATCGCCCAGGAGATGGTCCAGCGCGTGCGTCATTTAGTCGAGGGCGTGCAGTTGAGTGCTCCGTTTGGACGCTATTCCATGGCCATCGAAGTTGCAGAAGCGATCGGATCGCGAGACTAGAAATTGGCAACCGACCTCATCGAGATAGATCCGGATCATCCGCTTCCGGAAGCGATTGAACGCGCCGCCGCATACGTGCGCCGCGGCGACGTGGTCGCGATTCCCACGGAAGCTTTGTACATGCTGGTGGCCGATCCGCTGAATCTCAATGCAGTGGGCCGAGTGTTCGCAGCGAAGGGCCGCGAGATCAACCGCTCGCTGCCCTTGCTGATCAGCGGCACATTCATGGCCGAGGAATTAGCCAAGGAATTGTCCACCCGATTTCATATTCTAGCCCGCCACTTCTGGCCGGGACCCCTGACCATCATCATCCCCGCCTCCGCCAAAGTCCCGCTCAAGGTCACCGGAAACACAGGACGCCTGGCCGTGCGCCAATCCCGTTCCCGCGCCGCGCAAGCCTTGCTGGATTGGCTGGACCAACCCCTAATCGCGACCAGCGCCAACATTTCCGGCCAACCCACCTGCCGCAGCGGCATCGACGTTTTCGGCACGATGGACGGTCGGGTGGACCTGGTCCTGGACGGCGGCCATTGCACTGGCCAAGGCGCAACCACAGTGGACATAACAGAACCTTATTGGAAAGTGATCCGAGCCGGCGCCGTGTCGGAAAAAGAAATCGCAGATTGCCTGAAAGGCAGGTGATCGGTGATCAGTGGCCGGTGATCGGTAACCCCCACCGACCACTGATCACCTGTCACCAATCACGATTCCACCATCCACCGCCCACTGATCACCGACCACCGACCACAGTGCTATCCTGGACCAGGAGCGCATCCGTCAGTTAACGCTGGTTCCTTAAAATTGATCCGACAGTCAATTGTCTAGGGGTCCGACTCGGTTTTTGCGTTGGTGTGCAAGCTCCGGGGGCAGCAATGCCTCCATGGAGAAGCCTAAAGACGCTCGGGGGGCTCCGCCCTTGAATTCTGGGGTCAACGACGGGCGCTGGCCTCGCTGGTGTGGTGCGCTCCTTTTTCCCGCCCAGCCGTTCACGAATGAATATTTTATTTATTGGCGATATATTCGCCTCACCCGGCCGTGGTTTAGTCGCGCGCCACTTGCAGGAAATCATCTCGGAAGAGAAGATTCAGTTGGCCGTCGCGAATGCCGAGAATTCCGCCGGCGGCTTCGGCATCACGCCGCTGATCGCCGAAGAGCTTTTCTCCGTGGGCGTGGACGTCCTTACGTCGGGCAATCATATCTGGGACAAGAAGGAAATTTTCGACTACCTTCCGCGCCAGCCCAGGCTGATCCGGCCCGCGAATTATCCGGCGGAATTGCCCGGCCAGGGTGTGATCGTGGCTAAGGCACGCAACGGCGTTGAGGTGGCTGTCATCAATCTCCAGGGGCGCGCGCACTTGCCGGCCATCGACTGCCCGTTCCGGAAAGCCGACGCGATTCTTCAAGGGCTGGATGCCAACGTGAAAGTGCGGCTCGTCGATTTTCACGCCGAGCTGACCAGCGAAAAAATGGCCATGGGCTGGCATTTGAATGGCCGTGTTTCGGCGGTGCTGGGCACGCATACTCACGTCCCAACAGCCGACGAGCGGATTCTGTCGGAAGGCACCGCCTATCAAACCGACGTTGGAATGACCGGCCCATACGACTCAGTGATCGGTTCGGAAAAGAATCTTGCATTGCGCCGGTTTCTGACCGGCATGCCGATTCGGCTGGATAGCTCGAAGTCCGGCGCCGAGTTGCATTCGACGATTGTCACGGTGGACCCCGCCACCGGACGGGCCACTGGAATTCGGCGCTACACTCGTACCTGACTCCAGTGAAGATTCCGAAGCTGCGGTGGATCATCGCGTTCCTGCTGTGCCTGTCGACGATGATCAACTATCTCGACCGGCAGGCCATCGGCGTCGTGTCGGTCGAGATCAGGCGCGAGTTCTCGCTCACGGAGCAAGACTATTCGTACATCTTGTCGTTCTTCTTTCTGGCGTACGCCATCATGTACGCGGGATCGGGCTACATCATCGATCGCCTGGGAACTCGCCGGGGCTTCGCGGTCTTCATCTCCGGGTGGTCGATCGCGCAATTGCTGCACGGCTTCGCGATTGGCAAATGGAGTTTGGGAAGTTACCGATTCCTGCTGGGCCTGAGCGAGCCGGGGGCGTGGCCTGCGGCGGCGAAGGCTGTTTCTGAATGGTTTCCGGCATCGCAGCGGGCGCTGGCGATGGGCATCTTCAACGCCGGCACATCGCTTGGATCGGCGCTGGCGCCGATCACAGTCGCACTGATCACCAGGCACTACGGCTGGCGCAATGCCTTCGTCTTTACGGGACTAATTGGATTGGCGTGGCTGGCAGCCTGGTTGTTTTTGTATCAACCGCCGCACTTGAATCGCTGGCTGCGCGCGGACGAGTACGCGCGATTGAAACTGCTATTGCCTCCGCCGGAAGAGGCCCGCCCGGCCGAAGCCGAACGCGTTCACTGGAGGACGCTGGTCCGCGAGCGCGCCTGCTGGACCCTGATCCTCACGCGCTTCTTTACCGATCCGGTGATCTACTTTGTGATTTTCTGGCTTCCGGAATATCTGCGCAAGGAGCGGGCCTTCAATCTGGCCGAGGTCGGCAAATATTCGTGGGTGCCGTTTGCCTTCGGCGGGATCGGATACGTTCTGGGCGGCTGGTTGTCGGGGCGCTTGATCGACGCGGGCTGGCCGCTGGCGCGCGCCCGAAAATTGGTGATGGCGATGGGGGCGGCGGTGATGCCGGTTGCGATCCTGGCGCCCTTCGTACCAACGGCAGCGTTGGCAATTGCGGCCACTTGCTTCATTACTTTTGGGCATGGGCTTTGGGTGGCGAATCTTCAGACCATTCCAACCGATATTTTCCGGGGTCGAGAGATCGGCACTGTGACTGGGTTCTCAGGGATGGGCGGCGCGGTGGGCGGGATGCTGGCGAGCCTGGGCACCGGCTACATCGTGACCCACTTCACGTATGCCCCAATTTTCTTGCTGGCCGGCTTGATGCATCCACTTTCCGCAGTGTTGACCTACGCGTTATTGCCGGATCGCTGCTTTGCCCGCCGGGCGTAGCTCCATGCGATCGTGCCGCTGAGTCCAATCACGACCAGGATCAGCGTG
>DATDHK010000234.1:0-2201 GCA_036521635.1 Bryobacteraceae bacterium
GATTGGTAATCGGCCTGTTGCTGGGAACGCTTCACCGGACGGGCCGATTACCAATCGGCCGCAGGTTACCAACCTGCCCCACTTCAGCTACAGGCTTCCAGCGGACTATTGGTTTTCTGGCCGCCGTCGTCTCATCCACCCGGCTCGTCCGCGTATTGTGCGGAGCCTTCAGCACCATCTCCGGATTTTCCTCGATCTCCTTCGCGATGGAGATCAGCGCATCTACAAAAAGATCCAGCTCGGCTTTGCTCTCAGTCTCCGTTGGCTCGATCATCATCGCGCCATGCACGATCAGCGGAAAACTGACAGTATACGGGTGGAATCCATAATCGATCAGCCGCTTGGCGATATCGCCCGTACGCACGCCACGCTTTACCTGCCGCTCGTCGCTGAAAACGCATTCGTGCATGGTGGGCGCCTTGTGCGGCAGTACGTAATGGTCGTCGATCAGCGCACGAATGTAGTTGGCGTTGAGCACCGCGTCCATGGTGGCGTTGCGCAGGCCGTCGCCGCCATGCGCCATGATGTACGCCAGCGCGCGCACATGCATGCCGATATTTCCGTAGAACGCGCGAACGCGTCCGATGGATTGCGGCAGATCGTAATTCCAACCCCATTGCCCGCCAACTTGCCGCAGCCGCGGCTTGGGAAGAAACGGCGCCAGATGCTGTTTCACCGCCACCGGGCCCGAACCCGGACCCCCGCCGCCGTGCGGTGTCGAGAAAGTCTTGTGCAGATTGAGATGCATCACGTCCACGCCGAAATCACCCGGCCGCGCGATCCCCACCAGCGCGTTCATGTTCGCGCCGTCCATGTACACCATTGCGCCCTTGGCATGCAGAATTTCGGCGATGCGCGTTATGTTCTGCTCGAACACACCCAACGTATTCGGATTGGTGATCATCAGCGCCGCGACGTCTTCATCTACCGCGCGCGCCAGCGATTCCACGTCCACCATTCCGCGATCGTTGGACTTTATGTTTTCCACCGAATAGCCGACCATGGTGGCGGTGGCGGGATTTGTTCCGTGGGCCGAATCCGGGATCAGAACTTTTTTGCGGGGATTGCCGCGCGATTCCAGCAGCGCGCGAATCAGCAGTATGCCCGTGAATTCGCCGTGCGCGCCCGCCGCCGGTTGCAACGTAACCGCGTCCATCCCGGTGATCTCGAGCAGCATTTTCTCTAGCTCGCCCATGACCCCGAGAATGCCCTGCGTCAACGATTCCGGATGATAAGGATGCGCCCAAGCCAGTCCTTCGACGCGCGCCACCTGTTCGTTCACGCGCGGATTGTATTTCATGGTGCAGGACCCCAACGGATACAAGCCCAGATCGATGGCGTAATTGTGCGTTGACAAGCGAGTGAAGTGGCGAATCGCTTCCACTTCGCTGACTTCCGGAAAGCCTTCGATTTCCGCGCGCGTATTTTGTGCGCCGAGCACTGCCGCCGCATCCACGGCCGGCACATCCAAATCCGGCAACTGATATCCGCGTTTGCCGGGCGAGCTGTTCTCGAACAGCAGCGGTTCGTTCTGATTGATATGTTGGCGGACTTTCTTGATCATTTCGTGAACACCTCGGCGACGGCGTCCAGTTTCTCGCGCCGGGACATTTCCGTGGCGCAGAAGAGCATTCCATTCTCCAGCTCGGGATAAAAACGCTTGAGCGGCAGACCGCCGATAATCTTTTTCTGGAGCAAAGCTTCGTTGACTTGTTCCGGCGTGCGACCGTTGGTCGTCGCCACGAACTCATTGAAGAACGGTCCTGAGAATCGCAGCGGCAGCTCCCCGGCCAGGTAGTGCGCTTTCGCCAGGTTCTGTTCCGCCAGTTCGCGCAAGCCCTCCTTGCCGTATACGGTCATGAACACTGTCGCCATCAGCGCGATGAGCGCCTGATTCGTGCAGATATTGGAAGTGGCTTTTTCACGGCGAATATGTTGCTCGCGAGTGGCCAGCGTCAAACAGAAAGCCCGGTTCCCGCGGGTGTCTTTAGTTTCGCCAACCAAGCGCCCGGGGATCTGGCGCATGAACTTTTCTTTGGTGGCGATGATTCCCGCGAACGGCCCGCCATAGCTCGGCGAAATGGCAAACGATTGCAGCTCGCCCGCCACGATGTCGGCGTCGCGGGGAGGCTCCAGCAGTCCCAGCGACACCGCTTCCGCGAACACGAAAATCAGCAGCGCGCCATGCCGGTGCGCGATCT
>DATDHK010000235.1:0-5974 GCA_036521635.1 Bryobacteraceae bacterium
GGAAATCCGGATTTGACGAAGGTCAATCCCAAATTCCTCGTTTCAGAAAAAGAAGCGCATGACTGGCACGCCCACAAGGACTCCAAGGGCGGGCCGACCATGGCGGGCAGCCCGTCCTGGCATAACTATCTCGAACTGCTCGAAAAGGAGCTGCGCGCGACGGGCGTGGTTGACGTCTTCCGGAATCCCTGGACGTATACACGCTGGTACACCACGGAATGGCCCGACGATTCAAGTTGGGCGTTGCAGGTCGACGGCAAAAAAATAAAATGCGCGAGCTATGGCTGCAATTCGGGAAAGACGCCGGATGACGGAATTTCGGGCGACCTGATTGTATACACGCCGGGCATGCCGGCGGAAGCATTGAAGGGGAAGATCGCAATCGTGGTGAAGGAGCGCGCACCAGATAGCGCGTCTCAGGGCGACTACGAATATCTGTCGAGCCCGGAAACGTTCCCCAATCCTGCTGTGCCCCACGCGGAAGAAATTGGCATGACGCCGTTCCCCATCATGGGGCTTGGAGAGGCTCAGGCGGCGCTCATCAAGGCCGGTGCGCTGGGCGCGGCGCTGATCCTGCCGCTCTCGTTCGATGCCCTCGCGGGCACCTACACATTCGGCGTTCCCACGCTGCATGATATGCCGACACTGTACTTCGACAAGGACACCGGTGCGCAACTGGTGGCGAGCGCCGGCAAGCGCGCGACGCTGCGCCTGCTTGCCCGCACCGAAGAGGCGGAAACGTATCAGCTCTTCGCCTGGTTGCCAGGCAAGGATTACGGAACGCCCGACGACCAGCAGATACTTTTGATCACGCACACCGATGGCCTTCGATTTCGCAGGAGAATGGAGGGCTGGGCATTCTTGGCATGGTGAAATATTTTTCGCGGATTCCGAGAGCCGAGCGTCCGCGCAGCCTCATGATCTTTTACGACTGCCGGCACTACATGCCGGGCGCCGAGCGCGCCTTCGCCGCGAAAGATTACGCCGCCGGCCATCCCGATCTATACAAGAAGGTCATTGCGGCGATGGGCATCGAGCATCTTGGTCAGATCATGGTGGCGGAAGGACATGGCCAGCCGTACCATCGCACCAACAAGGCCGAACTGTCCTCATTGTGGATCACGAACAACCAACGGCTGGTGGATCTGGCGATCCGGGCCGTGAAGGATAACAAGCTTCCGCGCGTGCAGGTGCAATGCCCCGGCCGGAAGGGAATCCACGGCGGCGAGCAGGGTCCGTGGTATGGGCTGGGCGGCATCGCGCGCCGCTTGGGAATTCCGGGGGCGTCGACCATGGGTTCGATGTCGGCCTACTGGTCCACCAAAGCGCGTATGGATTATCTTGACGCCAGGCATTTCGTGAATCAGGTCGCTACGATGACGCAGATTTGTGGCGAACTGATGACTGCCGGTGTGGAAACGATCCAGACTGGGAAGGTATGACAACTCATGCAACCGGATCGTTTGAAGTAAAGCTGGCCCCTCAGCCGGCGGACGGATCGCCGATTGGCCGGATGATAATCGACAAACAGTTCCGCGGCGATCTCGAAGCGACAAGCAAGGGTCAAATGTTGGCCTTTAGCACAGAGGTCAAAGGCTCCGCCGGTTATGTCGCCATGGAACAGGTCGACGGAAAGCTGCATGGCCGCAGCGGCGCTTTCGTACTCCAGCACAGCGGCGCCATGGCGCGCGGCGCCTTTGAATTATCTGTCACCGTAGTGCCGGATTCGGGCACTGGTGAACTTGTAGGGCTGGCGGGCAAGATGAATATCATCATCGCTAATGGAAAGCACTCCTACGATTTTGACTACACACTTTAGGCTTACCTCGATCGCAGTTCTGGCCTGCTGCATCGCCCATGCTCAGCCCGATCGCCCGCCAGCCTCGGTTGTCGCCGGCATCCCGGTAAATTACGAGGAAGCGCTCGCCGGAAACTACACGCTTCCAGACCCCCTGACGCTCATTAACGGCAAACCGGTGCGCGACGCCAAGGCCTGGATCGAAAAGCGCCGCCCCGAAATTGTCCATCTCTTCGAAGAGAATCAGTACGGCCGCAGCCCCGGCCGCCCGCCGGCCATGAGCTTCGACATTTTTGAAAAAGGCGCCCCCGCGTTCGATGGCAAAGCCATTCGCCGCCAGGTGACAGTGTACTTTTCAGCCAACAAGGGCGGCCCTAAGATGGACATGCTGGTCTATTTGCCGGCAGCGGCCTCGAAGCCGGTCCCGCTGCTCCTAAACCTGAGTTTTTCGGCAAACTCGAACACCGTAAGCGACACATCTGTTAAAGAAGGCGAAGTGTGGGGCCCGGACAAGAAAAAGATCCCGGCCGGTAAAGGTAGAAGTTTTGGAAAGATCGATGTGGTCCGACTGCTCGACGCGGGGTTTGGATTCGCCACCATTTACTACGGCGACATCGATCCGGACTTCGCAGGCGGCTTGCAATACGGCGTGCGGTCATTGTACTCCCAGCCGGCGGCGAGCGAGTGGGGCGCGATCGCCGCTTGGGCCTGGGGACTAAGCCGCGCGATGGACTATCTGGAAACAGACAGCGCCGTGGACGCAAAGCGAGTCGCCATCCTGGGCGTATCGCGATTGGGAAAAACTGTGCTGTGGGCCGGCGCTCACGACCAACGTTTCGCGGCGGTGATCGCCAGTTGCTCCGGTGAAGGCGGCGCGGCGTTGAGCCGCCGGAATTATGGCGAGACCATCGCGCACCTGACGGCCCCAACGCGATACCCCTATCAGTTCTGCGCCAACTATGGCAAGTTCGCCGGGCACGCCGATCAATTTCCAGTAGACGCCCACATGCTGTTGGCGCTGATGGCTCCGCGTCCGGTGTTACTGCAAACCGGGGACAAAGATGTGTGGTCGGATCCCAAGGGAGAATTCCTGGCGGCGGTGGCCGCAGGGCCGGTGTACCGTTTGCTGGGAAGGCAAGGGCTTGACACGGACCAAATGCCACCGGCGGGAACACCGATCCTGCATACGATCGGATACTACATGCATGGCGGCGGACACGGGACAATTCCCTCGGATTGGGACCAGTATCTAAAATTCCTGCAGATGCATCTTAGCGCAGGAACTCGTCATTTTGAGACGAGCGGACCGGCACGTTGACCGACTCCTCCGCTCGTGGAGCAATGCCCAGCTTGCGATTCGTAACCAGGCTGGCAATTACCTCCGTTAGTTCCGATTTGCGAAGCGGTTTCGAAACATAGCCATCCATGCCGGCCGCCAGGCATTTGTCGCGGTCGCCGGTCATGGCGTGAGCTGTCACGGCGATGATTGGGATCCGTTTGCCGCTGAACCTTTCTCGGGCGCGGATACTGCTGGTGGCCTCAAAACCATCCATGTCCGGCATGTGTACATCCATAAGCACCAGATCGAAGGATTCGCGCTCCAACGCCGCGATCGCCTCTCGCCCGTTGCCGGCTACGACCGCGGAGAATCCCTCCTTCTCGAGAACGCTTACAACGTATCGTTGGTTGATGACGTTGTCCTCGGCCACCAGAATATGCAGATGTCCCGACGACGGCGGCAGCAGTTCGTTGCCCAAGCGGCGAACACTCTCCCGCCACGTCGTGACCGGGCGCGATGTAGGAGGGTTTGCGGCCAGAATCTTCAGAATTGTCTCTAATAGTTCACTCCGGCGGATGGGCTTGATCAGATAAGCTTCCGCGCCGAGCTCACGGCTGCGCGCGACATCGCCGGCATAGCTGCCGGACGTGAGCATAATCACGGTCGGTATCTGCGAATGAATCTTGATTTGTTTCAGAAGCTCGAAGCCGTCCATCTCCGGCATGTGAACATCGGTAAGAATCAGCGGAACGGGCTCTACAACAGATTCGAGAACTTTCAGCGCGGCAAGTCCGCTTTCGGCCAGTATCGGCCACATCTCCCAGTAGGTCAGCCAGTCCGACAGGACCCGCCGGTTGGTTGCGTTGTCGTCGACCACCAGCACCGGTACGCCGCGCAGGCTGGAGTAATCGAGCAACGACTTTTCGGGCGTGCTCACCGCGACCGTCACCGGAATCGTAAACGAGAATATGCTGCCGCGCTGGAACTGGCTTTCCATCCAGATTCGGCCACCCATCATCTCCACCAACCGCTTGGAAATGGTCAGCCCGAGGCCGGTTCCGCCGTAATTGCGCGTGGTGGAGTTATCCGCTTGCGTGAAGGCCTGGAAAATCGTGTTGTGTTTTTCCTGGCTGATTCCGATGCCGGTGTCGCGCACCGAGAAAGTTAGCTCCAAATCGGACTTAATTCCGGCCTGGCGCGGCTTGGCGTCCACCGTTACCACTACCTCGCCTCGCTGGGTGAACTTAATCGCGTTGCCGATCAGGTTGACCAGAACCTGACGAATGCGCAGCGCGTCGCCCAGCAGCACTCCGGGAACCGAACGGTCGATGTCGCAGACCAGCTCCAGTCCCTTCTGATGGGCGCTCAAGGCCAGGGCGCGAATCGTTTCTTCAATGTTCTCCCTGGGCTGGAATTCGATGAGGTTCAAGTCCAGCATGCCGGCCTCGATCTTTGAAAAGTCGAGAACGTCGTTGATCACCGTGAGCAATGAGTCGGCCGCGCTGCGCGCCATGGTCAGATAATCGCGCTGCTGCGGACTCAGGTCGGTCTCCAGCGCAAGCTCGGTCATCCCCAGAACGCCGTTCATCGGCGTGCGGATCTCATGACTCATGTTGGCGAGGAATTCGCTCTTGGTGCGGCTGGCGGCCTCAGCCGCTTCCTTGGCGTGTTCCAGCTCGGCGGTTCTTCTTTGCACCGTGCCCTCGAGCCCGCGCGTGATGGCTTCGATGGAGGCTTGACGCCTGGCGATCTCCCACATTTCCTGGACGCCCTGCAAGCACATCTTGACCAGAATCACGTCCTCAAAAATCACCCAGCACGCGTGCTCCACCCAGCGCCACGGGCTGGCCGTCAGGATGCCGAACACCGACTGGGGAAAATAAATCCCGCGCAACGCGTGATCCGCGGCAACGACGATCGTGGCCGGCACCAGCACCCGCCAGTCGCGATAGAACGCCAGGAACGCCAGCGATCCGAAGACATGGAAGTGGGTCTCGATGCGGCCTCCGCTCAAGTGAATCAGCAGGCTCGACATCAACATCTGGCATACGGCGACGACGTAACGGGTAAACGTATCGCGAGGCCTCGCCAGCGTCAGGAACACCGGCAAGCTGGTGATCGCGCCGCCCAGAAAAATCGCCAGCCACACATGCAGATGTACGCTGCTCGTGCCGCCCGTCCAGGCACGCGGAGAAATCCAAAGCGCGGCGGCAATTCCAGCTACCCATTGGACCAACATGAGGATCGTAAAAAGGCGGCTGGTTTGAGAGTGGATGCGGTTCTGGTGTTCCACCACCAGCTCGCTGGCGCGGGGCGTTATGTCTTCGGTAAATTCCGGACTGATAGCCAGGTTCGTGCTCATCATTCTCCTCTCAAGCTACAGCCCAGAACCGGCGTCATCACCGGCAAAGTATTTTGCCGCGTAGCCTCACCCCGGAGCAGCGCAACGATCGCGCCGCGGCCGGCGTTGTCCCCGGAATGGCCTCGAAAGCCCGTGATGCCGCCCTTGAACAGCAGGCGCCCGCGCGTGTCGTAAAGAAGTGTCTGGCCCGAAGTGAAGGCGCCGAAACTCTGGGCTACGGCCGCTTCGCGGTCTTCGTGCACCCGAACGCCGGGGATGGCGCTGGCGCTACGCCAGAGGTCGGTCGTTGCCCAAGTACTCGCCTCGCGGGTGGGCAAGTAAAAGAACACATCGGCTTCGAGCTGCCCGTGCGCGTGAGCCATTATGATTGCCAATTCTCCAATAGTTGCCCTGGAGCACTGGCACTGCGGATGAGCGAACATCACCAGGCTTGCCCTTCCGTTTACCCGCTCAACGGGTGCGCTTGCCGGCCAATCCAGCGGGGGCGACCCGGGACGGCCCGGAGTTGTGGAGTACCTCCATAAGATGTTGATTC
>DATDHK010000236.1:0-3673 GCA_036521635.1 Bryobacteraceae bacterium
AGATCATCGACGCCCTCAGCCGCGTCCCCAACCTGCGCGTAGTCGCCCGAACGTCCGCCTTCGCCTTCAAAGGCAAGGCCAACGACATCCGGCAGATCGGCCAGCAGTTAAACGTGAACGCGATTCTCGAAGGCAGCGTCCGCAAGGACGGCGACCAGCTTCGCATCACCGCGCAACTGAATCGCGTCTCCGACGGTACGCACCTGTGGTCGCGAACGTTCGATCGCCAATTCCGCGATATCTTCGCCGTGCAGCGCGAGATCTCGCAATCCATCGCCGACCAGTTGCGCGCCGGCCAGGTTCCCCATCGCGAGCCGACCACCAACCTCGAAGCCTACCGGCTCTATCAGGAAGGCCGTTATTTTTTCAATCAACACGTGCCGCCGGATTCCTACCGAAAGGCCATCGAGCGTTACCAGCAGGCAATCGATCGCGATCCCAAATTCGCGCTGGCCTACTCAGGACTGGCGGACGCCTACGCATATCTCGCCGAAAATTTTGCGGCCCATCCGAAAGAAGTGATGCCTAAAGCCAAGGAAGCCGCCGAAAAAGCGGTGGCGTTGGATGACAGCTTAGGCGAGGCCCACACCTCGCTCGGCATAGTGAAACTGGATTACGAATGGGATCGCGAAGGAGCGCATCGCGAATTTCTAAGAGCCATGCAATTGAATCCCGGATCGGGATACGTGCGCCACTGGTACGCGCATTCGCTCGAAGCTCAAAATCGCCTGGAAGACGCGACCCGGGAAATGCGCGCCGCCCAAGCTCTCGACCCCCTCTCCGTAGTAATGTATTGGGACATTGGAAACGAGCTGCTTTGGGCCAGGAAATTCGAAGAGGCGTTGGAGCATCTGAAAAAAGCGGGCGACTTGTTTCCCAACCATCCGATTCTTCTAATCGAACAAGCGCAAGCGTATTACGGGAAGCGCGACCTCGAATCCGAACGTCGCGCGTTGGATTCCTTGAAGGCCGTTTTCTCCGCCATGCCCCAAACGCCCGCCGCCTTCCTGGGCTACATCGGCGTGGGAGCAGCCCACGAGGGACGTTTAAACGACGCCCGCCAGGTGCTGGATCAGATCGAGCAGCGCCGCCAGAAAGAATATGTAGAACCAGTGCTGGCCCTGGATCTTTGCGCCGCCGTGCATGACCACAAATGTCTCGCGCTATGGCTGGAGCGCGGCCGGCAAGAGCGTTCCGCATTATGGGTCTATCTCCCGCTCTTAAAACCCTCCCTATCCTTCGACGCCGAAGCCGAGGCCCAACTTGCAAAATACAACTAAACCAATGTGGGGCAGGTTGATAACCTGCCGCCGATTGAAAATCGGCCTTTGTGCTTTTCTCCTACCGTCCCTGCAAAGCCAAGTAATCACCTCCCAATACGACAACGCCCGCCAAGGCGCAAATCTAAACGAAACCATCCTGACTCCGCAAAATGTCAACGCAGCTAAGTTCGGAAAACTCTTCTCCCTAAAAACGGACGGCGACATCTACGCCCAACCCCTCTATCTCCCGGCAGTCGAGATCCCCGGCAAAGGCAAACACAACGTCGTCTTCATCGCCACCGAACACGACAGCGTATTTGCATTCGATGCCGACGGCCAGCCCTCCACGCCGCTCTGGCATGTCAATTTTCTGTATGAGAATTCGGGCGTCACCACTCTCTCGGATCGCGACGTTCGTTGCCCATTCATCCGCCCCGAGATCGGCATCACCCCAACCCCAGTAATCGATATCGCAACCGGAACCCTTTTCGTCCTGGCCCGCACCAAGGAAAGCCAAGGCGTGCTAAGCGGCACACGCTACGTGCAGCGCCTGCATGCCCTGGCCATCACCACCGGCGCGGAGAAATTCGGCGGACCGGTTGAAATCAAGGCTTCCGGGTTCGATCCCCTGCGTGAGCTTCCCCGCGCCGGACTCTTGCTGTCGAAAGGCAACGTGTATCTAACTTGGGCTTCGTCCTGCGATGTCGCGCCGTATCACGGTTGGGTGATCGCCTACGGCGCCCGCACGCTGACCCAAACGGCCGTCTTCAACACCTCGCCCGATGCCGACGAAAGTGGAATCTGGCAGAGCGATACAGCTCCGGCGGCGGACGCCGAGGGCAACGTTTTCGTCGCCACCGGCAACGGAAAATTCGACGCAGGCACAGCGGGCGGCCGCGACTATGGCGACTCAGTTCTGAAACTAAATCTCAGTGCCGGCACACTGGCGCTGCGCGATTTCTTCACGCCCTACAACCAGCAGGAATTGAATGCCAAGGATCAGGACATCGGCTCCGGCGGCCCCGTCCTTCTGCCGGATCAACCCGGACCCCATCCACACCTGCTCATCGTCGGCGGCAAGGCGGGCGCACTCTATGTAATCGATCGCGACCACATGGGAAAATGGCAGCCGGGCAGCGACAGCCATGCGGTGCAAGTGCTGCCGATCGCCGACGGCATCTACAGCGCCGCGGCCCACTGGAACGGCCACGTCTATATTTTCGGGGCCCGTTCGGTCTTGAAGGATTTTGTGCTACAGCACGGCCAGCTATCCGCCCAACCAGTGGCCA
Source organism: Bryobacteraceae bacterium (assembly GCA_036521635.1). Classification (GTDB taxonomy): domain Bacteria; phylum Acidobacteriota; class Terriglobia; order Bryobacterales; family Bryobacteraceae; genus Palsa-89. The sequence continues at coordinate 2,552 of DATDHK010000236.1, forward strand.
GAGGCACAACGCAATTTATCGATCCGGGCGCCACGCCAACAATATCGGCGAATGGATCGCGCAACGGAATCGTCTGGGTCCTTCGTTCGAAAGGCTGGCGATCGCCCGACACGCCCGCGGTTCTCTACGCCTACGACGCGGCCAACGTCGCCCATGAACTCTACAACAGCGAGCAGAACATCATACGCGATCGCGCGGGCTTCTGTCTGCGGTTCAACATTCCGACCGTTGCGAACGGCAAGGTCTACGTCGGAGCGAAAAGCCAGGTTGACGTCTACGGCCTTCTTCCGGCGCACTAAATTCCGGCTCCACGCCGCGGCCTCGGCAACCGTCATAGCTCTAACCATGCATCGCGCCTTTATCTTGCTGGCCACTGCCGTCTGCATGCAGGCCGGCGCCATCCAGGGAGTCGTGCTCGAGCAGGCTTCCGGCCGCCCGCTTGGCCGGACAGTAGTCCGGCTCGATCCCGTGCCGCAACCCGCCGGCGCAAAAGCTCCGCCGCTCATTATCCGAGCCGCCCGCGGCGGCCATTTCGTGTTTCAGTCTGTCGCTCCCGGACTATACATATTGAGCGCTGCTCACGACGGATACTTCCGCTCGTCCTACGGCCAGCGGCTCCCGATAGGCCGCGGAACGCCCATCGAAGTCACCGCCGATTCCAGCCTGTTCGCCGAACTTCGTTTGAGGCACAAGGGCGCGCTCACCGGCCGCGTGTTCGACGAAAATGGCGTTGGAACCGCCGGAATTCCGGTCATCGCCTATCGTGCGCGGCTGCCGTTGCGGTCGGCCGGAAGCGCTGCATCCGACGATCGCGGCGTGTTTCGCATTCATGGTCTCGAGCCCGGCAAATACTGGGTTCGCTCCGGAACGTCGATACTCGACGACGGTACGGGATGGCTGCCCACCTTTGGATCGCAGGGCCGCGAAGTGCGCGACGCGCGCGTACATCACGTCACGGTGGACACCGATACCACGGACGCCGACGTCAATCCCGAGCCGGGAGCGTTGTTCCGCCTTGGTGGGAAGATCGCTTGCGACACGTCGGGGCCCGTCGTGGTTACCTTGTCGTCCGAAACCGGCCGCCGCCACACCCAGTCGGTTTGCCCGGTCGGCGCATACCAG
>DATDHK010000237.1:0-1506 GCA_036521635.1 Bryobacteraceae bacterium
GCACTACGCGATTATTCCCGCGGGCGGCACGCGCGCGGATTTTTTCATGCTGGGCCTGCGGCCGGGCGTGGACACATTGGTGGCGCGTCCGCTGGATAGCAGCTATGAAACGGCGTTCTCCAAAATCGAAGTGGCGGAGAGCGCCGCCAGCCTGCAGCTCCAGGTAATTTCCAGCGATCCGATTGTGCTGCGGGCGACCGATCTTAACGATCTGCCGTATCCGAATATTGTGGTGAAGGCTGCGGTGACGAAGGGGAATTTGGAATCGAACATCGGGATCGCCGATGCGGACGGGCTGATTCGTTTTCGCTGGACGGATGCTGGGGGCGTGTTTACGGCGGCGATTGTGAATGGCGGGCCGGGGGTGAAGATTGCGCGGTAAGTGGTAGTCAGATAAATTCTGTGTGGGTCTTGGTGGCGGCCTCGCGAGTGCGGGCCGCCAGTGGCTCACGAATGCGTTCTTTAAAAAGGAGTATCTGCCGGACTGGGAATAGGCGTCGGGCTTTTGGTGTGGCTGCGTAGACACGTTGTAAAGCAACTGGTAGAGGAAGCGATTCCGCCCGCGCCCAAAATTTCAACCTAAAACCTTATCTGCCCAGCCACACAGAATTATCTGGCTACCCGGGTAAAGTTGACCAGACCAGATCTGGTCTGCTACGATTTTACATGGTCGTACGCAATATCTCGCAGGCCAAAGCTGAGCTCTCCGCGCTCATTGAGCTAGTGCAGAAAGGCAATGAGGTTATCCTTGCGAAAGCAGGTAAGCCTGTGGCTCGATTGATTGCCTATCGTGGCCCCGCTCATCCCCGCACCCCGGGCTCGATGGCTGGCCAGATCTGGATCGCACCGGATTTCGATGTGCTTCCAGACGATATGGCGGACGCATTTGGGATCCAGGAACGCTCCGATTGAGAATTCTGCTGGATACACATTTGCTTCTTTGGTGGCTGGGCAACTCGCCCGGCCTTTCGGAGTCGGCGAGCGCGCTCATCGGCGAGCCCGAGAATACGGTCTTCATCAGTGCGGTCAGCCTTTGGGAGATCTGGCTGAAAGAAAGCCTCGGGAAACTTCGGCTTCCCGCCGACTTTGAAGCCAGGTTAGCGGCCGAACCTTTTGAGAGCTTGCCATTGTCGGCGGTCCACGCCCGCCAGGTTGCCTTGCTCCCCTGGCGCCATCGCGACCCGTTTGATCGCATGCTGGTGGCCCAGGCGCTCACCGAAAAGTTGATCCTGCTGACCGCCGACCATCGCCTCATCCTTTACGGCGAGTTCGTCCGTCTGGTTCGATGATTCGCGTGAGCCCATCGCCTCGAAAAATCTGGCTATTATCGCTAGAGGAGGCGGGCATGCGCTTCGCCAGTGTCGCCGAAGTGAAAGACGGACTCTCCGCATATTTGGAACTTGCTCGCAAGCGCAACGAGCCAGTGGTTGTCACTCGCCACGGGAAGCCTTACGCCGTCATTCAGCCCATCACGGAGCATGATATTGAGCGCCTGGAATGGAAGGG
>DATDHK010000238.1:0-3895 GCA_036521635.1 Bryobacteraceae bacterium
CCGCGGACGGCCCACTGGCCGTCCTTCGGATTTTGTTGAAACCTCGACAAGCCGGGCGAGGGCGCCCGGCGCGGGTCGGGGGACCCGCCCCACATCGCTCCGTTCCTACGTTCCCAAATACAAGAACCGCGCGATAAACAAAATTGTCAGCACATAAACCAACCAGTGCACGCTGCGAAACTCCCCGCGCGCGATCTTCAGAACTGTATATGCTACAAATCCGAACGCCAGCCCATTCGCGATGCTGAACGTCAGCGGAATTGTGACGATCATAAGAAACGCAGGTATTGAAATTACCGGATTCGACCACGGAATTTCGGCGGCATGCACCATCATCATCGACCCCACCACAATAAGCGCCGGCGCGGTGGCCGCGGCGGGAATGGCGCCCACTACCGGCGCTATGAACAGGGCAATCAAGAACAGAATTCCGGTGACGATGGCGGTGACGCCCGAGCGTCCGCCGGAGGCCACGCCGGCGGCGCTCTCAATGTAGCTGGTGACTGTTGACGTGCCTGCCAGCGAGCCAATCACGGTGGCCGCCGCGTCCGAGTAAAGAATGCGATTCATTCGCGGAATCTGGTTCGCCGTGTCGAACAGCTTGGCTTCCTTGCCCACCGCGACCAGCGTGCCGATATTGTCGAACAGATCCACGAAGAGAAACACGAACACAATTTCGATGAGTCCGTAGCTGAGCGCCCCGCGGATATTGAGATGAAATGCCGTGGCGGTGATGTCGGCGAAAGAATAGGTTTGCGGCTGCCATCGCACCAATCCCGCGATTGCGCCTACTGCCGTAGTCGCCAGAATTCCAATCAGAATCGCGCCGCTCAAATTCCATGCCCGCAACGACGCGATCAAGAGCAACCCGAAAATCGCGAGCAGCGTATTTGGATCGCGAAGATTGCCCATGCTCACCAGCGTCTCTTTGTTGGCCACGATGATGCCGGAATTGTGCAGGCCGATGAGCGCGATGAATAAACCGATACCCACCGCTACAGCCGAATATAGCTCGCCCGGAATCGACGACACGATCATTTGCCGCACGCCCGCGGCGGTCAAAATGAGGAAGGCCACGCCGGAGAGAAACACGGCGCCAAGCGCAGTCTCCCACGGAATTCCCATGCCCTTCACAACCGTGTAAGTGAAGTAGGCGTTCAGCCCCATGCCCGGCGCGAGCGCGATGGGATAACGCGCCACGATGCCCATCGTCAGACTTCCGAATGCCGCGCACAAGCATGTCGCGGCCACCACGGCCGTTAGCGGCATCCCCGTCTCGTGAAGAATCGCCGGGTTCACGAAGACGATGTACGCCATGGTGACAAACGTGGTGCACCCGGCGAGGATCTCAGTGCGCCAGTTGGTTCGCAGTTCGCGAAATTGGAAATACTTTTCGAGGTGGGCCTTCACGATTAGATTCCCAATTCTATCCGATCGGCCATGTGATACCATGACTCCGCCATGACTCGCCGGGAACTGCTCGCAGCCGCGATGGCCGCCGCCATTGCTCGCGGAGATACCGTTTCTAAAACGTCCCACCTCGCCGTCATCTACGACGAAGTCGGCCTGACGCCGCCGGAATCGATTACGTTCGTAAAACAGTACGGCATTCAATGGATCGAATTGCGGGCGGCGCATATTCCGAACCAGCCCGAATACTGCGAGATGCTGCCGGAATCCGCGCTGCGCGATTTGAAGAAGTCGCTCTCGGATAACGGCCTGTCGGTGACCGTGCTGGACAGCAGTCTCTTGAAGTGCGCGCTGCCGGGAACGGTCGCGGTGAAGCGCGAAGATTTCTATGTCAAGTACTTCGCCAAACTTGGCCTCACGGACGAAATGCTGTTTCGCGACCGGCTGGATTTGCTGAAGCGCGCCATGGCCGCGGCTCACACACTGGGAACGCCCAATATTCGCATCTTCGGTTTCTGGCGTGTCCAGGAGCCAGCGCCGGTCTTGTCCAGGATCGCCGACGTTATTTCGGAAATGAGCGAGATCGCGCACAAGGGAAGTTGTCGGCTGGTGTTGGAGAACGAGTCGAGCACCAACGTGGGTACATCGGCTGAGACGGCCGAGCTTTTTAGACTGGTCCATTCGCCCGGCCTTGGACTCAATTGGGATCCTCAAAATAGCGCGGCGTTGAAGGACAGCCCATTTCCGGAGGGCTATGCAAAGCTTCCGAAAAATCGGATTGTCAATGTCCACGTAAAGGCGGAAGGATTATTCGGACCGAAGACTCCGCTGGATTGGGGCGCCATCATGCACGCGCTATTGAAGGACGGCTACACCGGAAAATTCAGCCTGGAAACGCACCGCGGACACGGCCCGGAAAATATCAAAGCCTCTCACGAGTGCATGCAAAAAATGATCGCGCTAATTAACTCATAAGCCAAAGCGCTAAACTGGGTTCGTGCTAGTCGTAATGCGCGCACTGGCGACCGAGGCGGAAATCGCCAACGTTTGCGCGAAAATACAAAGTCTCGGATTCCGCCCTCACGTCATGCCCGGCGCCGAGCGAACGGCCATCGGCATCACCGGCAATCATGGTCCGGTGCCGCGCGCGGAATTCGAAGATTTGCCCGGGGTCGCCGAAGCGATTCCAGTTTCGAAGCCGTACAAACTGGTGAGCCGCGAAGTGAAGCCGGACGACACCATTGTGGACGTGGCCGGCGTTGCGGTTGGCGGCGCGGAGCTTGCCCTGTGCGCCGGGCCGTGTTCGGTAGAAACACGCGAACAGATTCTGGCGTCGGCCCGGGCCGTGAAGGCCGCCGGCGCCCAATTGCTGCGTGGCGGCGCGTACAAGCCGCGGACTTCCCCCTACGCTTTCCAAGGACTCGGCGAAGAGGGTCTGCGGTATCTCGCCGAAGCGCGCGAGGAAACCGGATTGGGAATCGTCACCGAGGCGATCGACGTCGAAACGTTCGACCTGGTGGAAGAATACGCCGACTGCATTCAGATCGGCGCACGCAACATGCAGAATTTCTCGTTGCTGCGCCGCGCCGGCCGTTCGCGCAAGCCGGTATTGATGAAGCGCGGAATGTCCAATACGCTCGAAGAATTTCTGATGGCCGCCGAGTATATTCTTTCCGAAGGCAACTATCAGGTGATCCTGTGCGAACGCGGCGTGCGAACTTTCGCCGACCACACACGCAACACGCTCGACTTGAGCGTGGTGCCCGCCGTGCAGCGCCTGAGCCACTTGCCGATCATCGTAGATCCAAGCCACGGCACCGGCAAGCGCGACAAAGTTCATCCCATGGGCCTGGCCGCCGTTGCCGCGGGCGCGTCGGGACTAATCGTCGAAGTGCATCCGAATCCCGACCGCGCTCTTTCGGACGGCTACCAATCGCTCTACCCGGCGCAGTTCGAAGAACTAGCCGACGAGTGCCGCGCAATCTCAGATCTCCTGCGAAAGCGCCGGCAGGTAAATGGGGTGACAGCCAACTCAATCACCAGTTAATTTCCAGACCAGCACCAAGTCCTGCACCGCCGTCAACAAGTATTGCTTCCCGTCCAGCTCATAAGTCATCGGCGAACTCACCAGGCGTCCGCCCGCCTGAACGTGCCACAGGGTCTTTCCATTTTCGGGATCGAGCGCCAGAAGGTTGCCTGCGTTGTCCGCTGTGAATAGCAGACCTCCGGCGGTTGTCAAAATGCCGGCTGTCACTTCACCATCGCCGAGCTCATGGCTCCAGCGAATCTTGCCCGTTTGATAATCGATCGCCTCGATTAACGAATTGGCCCACAGGTTACGATCGCGGCCGCCCCAGCCTTCCGCCTTCCCGATAGCGGTGTGATAAAAAATGCTGATCACGCGGCGTGCGATGACATAGAACAATCCGCTGTCGGGATCGAAGCTTGGCGCCATCCAATTCGTCGCGCCGTCCGACGCCGGTTC
>DATDHK010000239.1:0-9502 GCA_036521635.1 Bryobacteraceae bacterium
GTGTGGGCCATCACGTTGATCTCCCAGATGCGCTGCCACTCGCGATCCGGAACGTTGCAATCGCCCTCGATTGCGATGCCGGCGTTGGAGCAGAACAGGTCGATCTGTCCGTGCTTTTTCAGGACGTCGTCCACCATCGACTGGATTTCGGATTCGCTGGCAACATTGACGGCAAACTCCACGCCACAGCCGATCTCCGCCGATACCGCGCGCGCCGCTTCAAGCTCGATGTCCGCGACCACCACGGTCCTGGCGCCTTCGGCCGCGAACCGCCGGCAGAGGGCGCGGCCGATGCCGTTTCCGCCGCCGGTTACGACTACAATTTTGTCCTTTAACTTCACTCTTCGATGATACAATGTGCTTCTTTGACTATTCGTGAGCTTCGAAGTGTAGCGGAGAACATGCCGTTCAATAAATTGATCGGCGTGCGCGTGTTGCGGCGTCATGCGGACGGCGTCACGATTGAGTGCCGCATGCGCGACGAACTTCAAAACAGCGCGGGTGTTCTGCATGGCGGCGTCGCTGCCACGCTCGCCGATGCGGCCGTGGGAATCGCGCTGGCCAGTCACTTCGGCGGCCGGCGGCCTTGCACCACTACCGATCTGAAGATCAACTATCTAAGCGCGGTTTCGGATGGCAAGATTATCGCGCGATCGCATTTGCTTCGCGTGGGAAAACGTTTGTGCGTAGGACGAGTGGACATCGCCGACAGCCACGGCAAACTTATCGCAGTCGCGATTGTGACTTACATGCTTTTGTAAATCGTTAAATGTCCCAGATCTGGCTGCCGGGCGGCGGGGAAAATTCGCCGATCTCGTGGACCAGTCCGATGTTTACCGCTTCCGCGCCGGAGAAATGCAGATCGGTATAGTTGAGCGCGTCCCACTCTTCCTTCGACAACTTGAGATGCTCGCGGAGAATCGATTCGGTGCGTTCGTCGTCGATGGTAATGCTTTTCGCGACCGCGTGCAGCTTGGCGGAATTCGCAAGCTGCGGGCTGACCAGCGTGCGATGAATCATGAACGCCGCCCGTGCGCTGGCCTTACGCCATTTCGCCCCCAGGTACGCGATGGTGGCGATGGATTGAACCGCGCCGGCGTTGTAAAGAGTGAGATCCACGGGCAGCGATTTGAAAAAATTGTACAGGCAGATTCCATCGCCGACGAAACCGCCATACGACTCAACCAGGATGTGGACGTGCCGGACTTTTTTCGCCGTAGCCGCGCTGATGGTTTTGAAAATACGCTTGGTGGAATCCTGGTTAATTTCGCCGGAAAAAACCGCATACATGTTCGACGCCGGCGCCGCGGACAAAGATGTGAGACTCATGCGGTTCTCTAAAAAGTATCACGAGTGACAAGGACTCCGGCATGATGCTAGGCTTGAACCCATGTCCAGGTTGAGTATTTTCGCATTTTCCATTCTGAGCGGCCTGCCGTTGTTGGCGCAGGAATCCGCCGTCAATGGCATGCCATTGAAGGTGCGCTGCCTGATGGGACTGGAAAACGTCAAACGCAATGCGCACGGCATGTTGTCTCTCCAGCAGGACTCGATGCAATTCACCGCTGGACAAACCGTGGCCAAGGTGCCGGTCAAGTCGATTGACGACATCTTCTCCGGCGCGGAGATGACGCAATCCGGCGGAGCGGTGGGCGCGGTGACCAAGGTTGCCCTGCCTTACGGAGGAGGCCGCGCGCTGAGCCTGCTTCTGCGGACCAAAATCGACATACTCACGCTGACCTACCGGGACGACAACGGGGGATTTCACGGCGTCATCTTAACTTTGCCGAAGGGGCAAGGGGAGCAAGTTCGCGCGCAGCTTGTCGCGGGGGGCGCGCAGGCCAAGGTTGAAGAAGGGCTGCAACCGCGGCAGGAGAAGAAGCAATGATGCGGCGGGGGTTGCTGCTGGCATGTGCGATGTTATCGGTTTCGGCCGGTCGCGCGGAAGACAAGGCGTCGGCGATTCGGATCGAACAGGTCGACGCCGGCGACGTTGCCATTCCCATGGAATTTCGTGTCGCGATTTATGAAAGCTTGTTGGACCGGGTTCATCAGTCGGCGAAATTCAAGCAGGTCTTCCGCAGCGGCGACCGTCAGGCTGACGGCATACCGGATCTGGTGACTCTGAAGACGAAGATCGAAAAATTCCAGGAGGGAAGCCAGACCAAGCGCGAGGTCACCACCGTCGCCGGCGCGACCAAAGTAGATGTGAGCGCGACGGTGGTTGCCAAGGACGGCCGCGTGCTTTTGGAACAGAATCTCACCGGCAAAGTGCGCTTCTTCGGTGAGAATTTAGGCGCGACGAACGATCTTGCAAAGCGTATCGCCAAGCTGCTACGCGAGAAATTCTAACGACCTCTAGTGTCCATTCACTTTCTAGTCCACTTTGAACCGCAGCCGGAGAAAGCGATAGAATTTCGCGAGGAGCTCTTGCGCGTTATCGAACCCAGTCGAGCCGAGAGCGGTTGTATCGCTGTCCACGTATTTGAGTCGATTCGGACGCCGGTGAGGTTCGCCATTCATTCGGAATGGACTGATGAGGCGGCGTTTGAGATGCACGCGGGTTTGCCGCATACGGTTCGATTTCTCAAGGCTGCGGAAACGTTGTTGACGCATCCGGTACAAGGGTTGAGATCGCGGGAGATCGAAGAGACGCGGTGAATTTTCAGCCGCTCTTTTTCGGCCAATCCACCCACGAGATCGATTCGGCGATCCACCGGGCGTCGGCCAGCCCAGGACACGCGGCCCACAATTGAAGCGCTTCGTTGCCATAGCGGACGTTTCCGATATGGCTCGATTTGTCCTTGTCCAGCTCCGGGTCGGGATCGGTAAAACCAAGCTTGCGGCGCAGCAGCTCGATATCGGCCGGCTCACCCGTCAGGAAGAACCACCCCGGCCCGGCAGCGTGCATTTTGGCATACTGCTTCAAAACTTTGGGCGTGTCTTGCTCCGGCTTCAAGGTAATGGAGTACATGAAAATATCGCGGCCCATGCGCGCTCCCAGCAACTTCTGAACCTTCAACAGATTCGCCGTGATGCCGGGACACACGCCTTCACATTTCGAATACATGAAATTGATGGTCACGATTTTATCCTTGAGCAGATCGTCGTAAAACCGGACCTTCTTGTTCTGATGAGTGCGTAGCGTCACGTTGGGAAAATAGCGGTCGCGAGTTCTTTCGCGCGACGACATACTGTGGGGCTTAAGCTCATTCGGCATGATTCGTGTCTCCTACGGCTGCGTGTTGTTATCTCCCTGGATTGCGATTTCCCAGAGCAACATCATGGCGTGGTCTTCATGCACCACGTTGTGACAGTGCAGGGGATGGCTGCCCAGGAAATCCCGGAAACGGAAAAAGAGTTCGACCTGTGTATTGTGCTCCAGCCGTACTACGTCGCTCCGTCCGGTGAGGACCAGCGGCGAATTCGCCGGCGGCTGCCCGTTGATCGAAAGAATCTGGAACTCTTCGAAATGGATGTGAATGGGATGCTCCCAGCCGCCGGAATTGTTTTGCAGAATCCAGTGCTCCACGCTATTCTGCTGCACTTTGAATCGTGGAACAAAATTTCCCGGCGGACGATTGGGATCTTGGGTACACGACATGAAGCGTCCGTTGATGGCCCACTGGCCGTTGGTTCTCTCGAACCGGAACGTCCTGGTGATCCTGGGCGTCGCCGCCGTGCTCGGCAGATCGTAGAACTTGGCGATGGCCGCGGGATTGGCGCTGTTGTCCTGCACCGGGGGAAGGACCACGTCGAAGCGGATAATCAAATTCCCCTGGCCGGCAGCCAAGACGTTGCCCGTGGGGCCGCGGCCATCCTGCTGCTCCAGGCGATTCTCAAAGTAAATCGACCTGCCCGCAAACGCGCTGAAGTCGATGATAATGTCGGCGCGTTGCGCCACGCCCATCCGGAAGCTTTCCACTTGTACCGGTTTGGGCAACAGGTTCCCGTCCACGGAGATTTGCCAAAACAGGTTGTGCGCGCTCAGGTTGTTGAGATCCGTCAGGAACATCTGATAGAAGCGTGAAGGCCCGCCGTCCACAATACGGAAGCGATAGCGGCGCGGGTGCACCTGGAAGAACGGTTGAATCTTGCCGTTGGCCAGGAACTTATCTCCCAGAATCCCGTCCAGATTGAAGATGTCGAAAAACAATAGGCCGGTGTTCGGGTCGAATACCTTGTCGTTCAGCATGATATTGACATCGAATTCACCGCTGGGCAGACGAAACCCCGCGCCATTGGTTTCATCGCCGTTGTCGAAATTATTAAAGAGGTTGTACATCCCGGCCAAACCCTTGTAGAGGTTTTGCGAGGTGAAGTCCACGCGGTGATCGTGATACCACAAGCTGCTCAGAGATTCGTTGATGTCGCCATTGGGTGGATGAGTGGACGCAAATCCGGCCAGCACGTTCGGGTAGTGCTGGTCGTAGAACTGGCCTCGTTCGAAAAAGAAGCACGGGCCACCGTCGCTTTCCGACGGCGTGTGCCCGTTGTGCAAGTGAGTGGAAACCGAGGGCAGTCCAAAGCCGCCGTTCTGATTCTGGGGCGGCAGATTGTTAAAATTTCGCACCAGGATGGGTTCGCCGTACTTGGCGATATAGAGCGGCCCGGGAAGCAACCCGTCGAAGCCCCAAATGGTTTGCATCGGCAGGTCCGGCGACATGCTGACCTGTGCCTGCTGCTGCGAAACCGAGTAGAACTTCTGCGGCGGGAACTGTGTCAAAACCTGATGAGACAGCTTGCGGCCCTCGCCGGCTGCGGTGTTCGGGGCCACGGTGGGCGCCGGGTTGAGCGAGGCGACGGGCTGCTTGACCGTGAATCGGGGCATCGGCTCAATGAACGACCGGGTCGGCGGGCTTGACGGTCCCCCTCCAAACAGCACCGGCGGCCGGAGCGCTTTGGCAAAGGCTCCTTTTATGGGCAGCGTTGCAATCCCACCCGCCATCAATCCCATTTTCAAAAGCTCGCGCTTGGTGAGTCCCGCGCTACTGAGCTGACGGCGAAGCTCGAACGCCCGCTCGATTTCTCTTTGCCGATTCTTTGAAACTCCAGGCATTACTGTTGACTCCTTTTCGCGCACGTTGCTGAAACTGTGATCCCGGGGACCGGGGAGCATCTTGTTGCAGATTGCTTCTGGAAGCTGGCACCGATTATAGGCCGACAACGTGCTTATAATGATGCGTTTTCAGTAAAATATTTATAAACTTCACGTAAATAGATAGTATAGTGTTCCTGGTTAATAATTAATCCGCAACAATAATATATTCCGCGATGAGTCAACAGCGCCGGCCTCGGTGACGTAAAGTGTGTTACCTCAGTTGATGGATGCGCACTCTCTATCGCGGCAACCGGGTCCTCACACTCACTGGCTGGTTTCACTGGATGCTGGCCGCCGTGCTCCTGTTGATCTATCCATTCGACTCGAGAACCATCCTAGGCATCAGTCCCTGGATCAAGCCGATCAAGTTCAGCGTGTCGATCGCGATTTATGTGTGGACGCTGGCGTGGTTCCTGCGCTACCTGGCCGATCGCGCGCGGGCGGTGCGAATCATAAGCTGGGGTGTCGCCATCTCGATGGCGGCGGAGATATCTTGCATCGTCATGCAGTCGGCGCGCGGCGTCACGTCGCACTTCAACGTAGCGACTCGGTTTGACGGAGCGGTATTCACGCTGATGGGCCTCATGATCGTTCTCAACACTGTGTTGGTTTTGTGGACGCTGGTATTGTTCTGCACCTCGGAACTTCCAATCACGGCGGCTTATGCGTGGGGCATCGGTTGCGGACTGCTGCTGTTCCTGCTGGCCGGCGTCGAAGGGGGCATGATGATCAGTCATCGCGCGCATACGGTGGGCGCGCCGGACGGAGGCGCGGGGTTGCCGCTGGTCAACTGGAGCGGCGAACACGGGGACTTGCGCGCAGCGCACTTTCTGGGGATGCACGCACTACAGATTTTGCCGCTCGCGGGTTATCTAGCCGGACGTTCGCGGACAGGCGGGTCCGCGCAAGTGCGCTACGTGCTGGGCTTTGCTTTCCTCTATCTGGCGGCCACACTGGCGCTAACGTGGATGGCGTTGCAAGGCCGGCCGCTGGTAGCGCTGTAAGATTCCCCTTTACAAGCGGTAACAAATCTTGCAGAATTGTTTTTAATCGGAAATGGCCCGGGTTCGGGAAGTAGCGGTGAAACGGGCGAACACTATAGAGCGTCCACCTGGGTGAGGTTCAAGTTTTACGACCTCGTTGTCGATGAGAGGTTAGGTCGACTTTATGGATATTGTCGGTGGCAGAAGATTCGTTGAAGTGCCGGGCGAGAAGACGCACGAGCTACCGCCTTTGCTGGTTCGCACCACGCCGAACGTAAAGCGTTTGGACCGCGTGGTGGGCATGGCGAACGATCTCATCGAGTCCGAAGACATGATTCCGATGCAGCCGCTGGACGGCCTGGCGCCGGAATTTGAAAACGACCGCCGCAAGATGGACCTGGCCATCAATCTAGTTGAACAGTATCTGCATTTCGTTACGCAATGGCAGTGGGGCGACAGCATTCTGGAATGGATCCGGCAGTGCGAGATCACCTTTGGCACTCGGCTGGAGCTGCGGAATCTTTTGCATCCGGACGTGTGGCCGCACGCGGGCCGCTCGAGCTTTGTAACGCTGCTGGGAGATAAAGCAGTGTCGAGCGAAGGCGTGGATCTGGATCAGGCATTGGGGTTGCGCCTTACGTTCCGGCAGCCGCCGCCGATCTCGTGTTTCTCGAACCAGTTTTTGTTCTATTTGAATTCAAGCGTTGCGACCACGGCCTATCAGACCTGGTCGCACATGATTCCCGCTCCAATTTCCTGCTTGCCGCCGGAGCGGTTTAGTTTCGACGTAATAAGTATGTCGTGAGCTAAAAATTGCTTACTGCCCTCGGCCGCCGCGCCAGCAAATCAATCTGCTCCGGCGCCTCCGGTTCCTCCCCGCTGGCCGCCCCCAGTTCCCGCATCTTGCGCAGCGCAGGCACCAGCCGCGAGTCCCAAGATCCCACCGAGCGATTGTAGGACTCCACTGTTTTCTCAAGTTGGCGGCCCGTGTCCGCGTAGTGATCGTAGACCAACTGAACCCGCCCATATAACTCAGCCGCGGTCCGCCGGATTTCTTCGGCGTTCTCCGCTAACTGTTCCTGCCCCCATCCGTAGGCGACGCCCTTCAAGACCGAAATCAGAGTGACCGGCGTTGCGATCACCACTTTCCGCGCCAGCGATTCTTCGATCAAATCCGGATTCGCTTCCAGCGCCGCGCTGAAGAAATGATCGCCGGGCAGGAACAGAATCACCAGTTCCGGAGCCGGCTGAAACTGGCTCCAGTACTGCTTGCCCGATAGTTGCCGGACATGCTCGGCCACCTGTTGGCTGTGGCGTTGCAACGCGGAGCGGCGGGCGGGCTCATCGGTGGCGGCGACGGCATCGAGATATGCGGTAAGCGGGACCTTCGCGTCGACGACGATCGACCGGTCCCCGGGCAGGCGCACGGTCATGTCGGGGCGGATGCGAACGCCATCGCCTTCGCGCGTTTCCTGTTCCGCGAAATCGCAATTCTTGACCATACCGGCCAGCTCAGCCACCCGGCGGAGCGTCACTTCGCCCCACCGTCCGCGGATTTGCGGGGAACGGAGAGCCGTGGAGAGAGTGCAAGTTTCGCGCGCGAGCGCCTGCAATTGTTCACCGAGTCCACCGAAGGCTTTTTCGCGGGCGCGCTCCAGTTCACGCACGTGCGTTTCCAGGCGTCCGAGCGAATCGCTGAGGGGACGCACCACGCCTTCGATGGCGGTCTGCTTTTGAGCCAGGTCGCCGGTCATCTGTACGCGCGCGGTGTCGAGCGTGGCGCGCGCGGCCTCCAGAAACGCGGTCTGGTTCGAGCGCAGGGCGGCGTCGGCCAGGGACTGAAATGTTTCGTTGAGCTTGGATGCCGCGTCGTCCGCGAATTGTTTGGCCGTTTCCATGCGGGCGATGCGTGTGCGCATCCAGAGTCCGATAATTAAACCGCCGGCGGCGAGGCCGGTCAGGAACGCAATCCAGGTGACCACGCCCATACTATAGATCATTTTGAGGCGATAATGTTTGGAGGTGGAGAGAATAAGGAACACAAGGAATACGAGGAATACGAGGAACACCGAGGTTATGAGGAAACTGGACGGTGTTCTTCGTGTTCCTTGTATTTCTCGTGTTCATCGGTCGAACATTGGTTCAGGATTTCCGCGCAGTGACAATTCGCGAAGGAACGCACCAAAGGAAACTATAGGACGACAGCTTCACATCCGTAAGGCCCAGTTGTTGGAGATTCCTGGCGTATTCGCCGGTATGGAAAATATCGTAAATCGCGACGTAGCCCCCCGGCTTTAATACCCGTGCGATCTCGCGCAAGGCTTTCATCCGCTCCGCGCTCGAATCGATGTTATGAATCGCCAGGCTGGAAACGACGGTGTGAAAACTGTTCGCGCCAAAAGGAAGCTTGCGCGCGTCGCTGGTTTCGAGCTTGATTTTGTCCGCCACACCGTCCGCGATTGCGTTGGCTTTCGTGGCGTCGGCGCTGTTTCCGGAAAGATCCCGCGATTGCCAGATGTCCACGCCGGTCGCCTTGCCGCCTTTCAGGCGCTTGGCGGCGCCGATCAGCAACAGACCGCGCCCGCAGCCCACGTCCAGTACCTGTTCATCGCCGCGCCACGGCAGGCTGTTGAGTATCCGGTCTCGCATTTTGAGCTTCGCCACACGGCTGCTCCACACCATGAAGGCCGAAAGGAGCATGAACGTAACTCCGATCGAAAGCAGCATGCTCGCAATCGATCGGGCCGCCGCCGGGCTGGAGTTTCGATTCGCATAATAAAGCAGCGCGGCGAAGACCACCATAAGTCCGCCACGAACCGCGAATTTCTTTACCTGTTTAGGGGCGTCGATACCGTAGTCGGGTTGAGGCATTTGAGGTGCTACAGACAAGATATCTTGAATGGCCCTTGCTATTCTAAATCTGAAAGCCATCCTATGCGAACGTGGCGGAATTGGCAGACGCACCAGACTTAGGATCTGGCTCCCGAAAGGGAATGGGAGTTCGACCCTCCCCGTTCGCACCATTGAGAATCGCGTGTCCAGACATATTCTCGCTATGTTAGCTTGTTTCCCAATGCTGGCCGGGGAACTCAAAGTCGATCACGTCACCGTGGCCGGACGCGATCTGCGCGCCATGCAACAGGCGCTCAGCGCTATCGGGCTCCCGACGGAAAATGGAGGACCGCATTCGAATCATGCCACCGAAATGGCCCTGCTCAGTTTCCCCGATGGATCGTATCTCGAGCTGATCGCGCTTCAACCACAGGCCGACGCCGCGGCTGTCGCGGCGCATGCCTGGAAAAAATTTCTGGAAGGCGACGCCGGACCCTGCGCCTGGGCGGTTCGCCCTGCTGACATAGCGGCAGAAGTAAAGCGCCTGCACGCCGACCCGCCCATCAAGAATGGACGCCGCCGGCCG
>DATDHK010000240.1:0-15436 GCA_036521635.1 Bryobacteraceae bacterium
GCTACGAGAATCTGGAAGTGGTGGTTGTGGACGACGGGTCGAAGGATCGGACGTTGGCCGTGCTGGAGGATGCATTCGCCGGCGACGCGCGCGTTCGCATTTGCACGCAAATCAACAGCGGCAAGGCCGGGGCGCTCAATCATGCCATTCGGGAATCCAGCCATAACATTTTGGTCGCGCTGGATGCCGATACGATTTTCCGCAAGGGAACGATCGAGAAGCTGGTCCGCCATTTTGGAGACGAAAAAGTTGGCGCGGTTTCCGGTAATGCGCGCGTTGGGAATCGCAAGGGTTGGATTACGCGCTTCCAATCCATCGAGTACGTTTGCGGTTTCAATCTGGACCGGCGGGCGCTGGATTTGCTGAACGCAATTACTGTCGTGCCCGGAGCGGTGGGCGCGTGGCGCAAGGACCTGGTCGAGCGCGTGGGCGGATTTACCGGCGATACGCTGGCAGAAGACACCGACATCACGCTGGCGATCCGGCGGCTGGGCTTCGCGATCCGCTACGAAGAGGACGCCATCGCTTACACCGAGGCGCCGGAGAGCACGCGCGATCTCGCCAAGCAGCGTTTCCGGTGGGCTTTCGGCACTCTGCAAGCGGCCTGGAAACATCGCGACGCCACGTTCAACGCGAACTATGGATTCCTGGGGTGGGTGGCGCTCCCGAGCATTTGGATCTTCCAGGTGATGCTGGCGGCGCTTTCGCCGTTCGCCGAGATCGCGATGATTATCGCGCTGTTCGCGGGCAATTGGCGCATCGTGCTGCTGTATTATTTCGGTCTCTTCGTTCTTGAATTGCTGACGTCTCTGCTGGCTTACGGACTGGAGCGGGCACGGCCGTGGGATCTCGCGCTGTTGTTCGTGCAGCGCATGTACTACCGGCAACTGATGTATTTCGTGCTGGCCAAATCGTTGATGTATGCCCTGCGCGGGCGGTTGGTTGGCTGGGGAAAACTGGAGCGCAAGGCCAGCGTGCACCAGGCGGTTTGAGTGTTGAACAACTCTTCGCATGCCGGATCAGTTTGTGCTAGCGTAGCGATGGCTTGGGATGCAGTTTATAGACTCGTCATTTGTGAAGCGCCTTGAAACGGCAGTGGCGCTCTGTGGGAAGGAGTGCGCGGAGCAGGCCCAGTTGCGAACTCCGAGCATTGCGGCGGCGGTTGAAAATATCGCGGGCGGGATCGCGGTTTTTGCGGGTGTCGATTCGCCGATCACGCAGGCGGCCGGCGTCGGGCTGGATGGTTCCGTTACCGAGGCAGAGCTCGACCGGCTTGAAGATTTCTACTTCAGCCGCGGCGCGCCGGTCAATTTGGAATTGTGTCCGTTCATCGATCCGTCGCTGGTCGAGTTGCTCGGCAAGCGGTCCTACCGGCTGGCGGAGTTCTCTAATGTTCTGGTCCGTGACTTCACGCTGATGAAACATTCGCCGCTCCCACCGGCGGTGTCGCCATTCGTGTTGCGGAAGGCGACGAGGCGAAAACTTTCACTCGCATTTTGACGGAGGGCTTTTCCGACGGGGCGCCCGTAACGCAATTGCTGCTCGATACCGTGGAGGGTTTTTTCCATCGCACGGCCGGCTGTAGTTTTTTTGCCGTGGTGGACGGAGAGCTTGCGGGCGGCGCCGGGCTGGATGTTCACGACGGCCTGGCGGTGATGGCGGGCGCAAGCACTCTGCCGCCATTCCGGAAGCGCGGCGCTCAAACCGCGCTGCTGGCCGGGCGATTGGCCTGGGCTGCGCAAAACGGATGCGACCTGGCGGTGACCATTACGAATCCCGGCACGATCTCGCAGCGCAATTCAGAGCGGGCCGGATTCCGTATCGTTTACACTCGGACCAAGCTCGTCCGCGGACGGCCCCCTGGCCGTCCATTCGGATTTCGTTGAAACTTCGACAAGCCGGACGAGGGCGCCCGGCGCGGGTCAGGGGACCCGCCCCACCTTTTTTTGCGGGAATGGGAAAACTAAATGGCATTGGGCTTTTCAGGCTGCGGGCAAAATTGCCCGCCCCACATTTCTGAGAAACTATCAGCCATGACGACACGACCGTTGTGGTTGCTGCTGGCTGTGCCCGCGTTCTTGAATGCGCAAACGATCGCGATCCGGGCTGGACACTTGATCGATCCGGAAACTGGAACGTCCACCGCTAATCAGGTGCTGCTCATCGAGGCTGGAAAGTTTACGGCCATCGGCGCAAATGTGGCCATTCCGCAGGGCGCGGAGGTCATCGATCTTTCGCAAGCCTACGTGTCGCCTGGATTGGTGGACGCGCACAATCATCTGGCGCTCACGTACAAGAAGGACCCGGAGAACAACGCGTACTATCTCACCAGCGTGATGGATTCCACTGCGATCCGCGCCATTCAAGCGGTGTCGAACGGCATCACCATGATGAACTCGGGGTTCACCGTGGTTCGCGATCTTGGCAACGCCGCGAATTATGCCGACACCGCGCTGCGCGTCGCCATTGAGCAAGGTTGGATTCCCGGGCCCACCGTCATCAACTCCGGCATCATCATCGGCGGGATGGGTGGACAGTTTTTTCCCGTGCCGGAACGGGCCAGCCTGGTGTATCCGGAATATCTGGATGCCGACACGCCGGATGAAATTGTCAAAGCTGTCCGCAAAAATATTTTGTACGGCGCGAAGGTGATCAAGATCATGGTGGACGCCAAATCTTACGGCTATACCGTGGATGAGATGAAGCTGTTTATCGCCGAAGCGGCCAGGAGCGGACTCAAGGTGGCGGGGCACGTCCAAACGCATGCTGGCGCGTTGCGCGCGATTGAAGCAGGCATCTGGTCCATCGAGCACTCGGGCGCGCTGGACGATCAGACGCACAAATTGATGGCGCAGAAAGGAATTTGGCGAGTGGGCACTGAGACGCCGGTGTCTACGTTTTATAGTCCCAACGAAGCGCGCTTTCAGCGTCAGACGGAAGGCATGAAGAACGCCTACGCCAATGGCGTGAAGATGGCGTTTTCCACGGACGCGGATTATTTTATTCCCGGCATGACCCGCGGCGAGATCGTCATCGACTTCTTGCGGAGTTGGAAAGCCGCCGGTATTCCAGCGCCGGAGATCCTGAAAATCATGACCACGAATGGCTACAAGGTTTGCGACATCTACGACAAGCGCGGGCCAATCAAAGTGGGGCTGCCGGCCGATCTGATTGCCGTTCGCGGAAGTCCGCTGGAGAACATCGATGCGCTGAAGGACGTAACATTCGTGATGAAAGATGGCATGGTCTTTAAGCGGGACGGCGTGATGACGCCAGAGAAATTCTTTCATAGCGGTCCGGTGAATGGCTGGAGGATCCGGTGATGCGTCTCTTGTTTTTGCTGGCGCTGGCGTGTGGCGCGGCACAGTGTCAGAGTTTGAATTGCGATCTTCGCGAATACAAAGCAATGGATGGATTGACGGCGCAAGTTGCCGGGGGCAGTCTGCAAGTCAGATGGGAGGGAGAGCGCGGCAATGAATTGCGGGCCGACTTTACGATCCGCGATGCCCAGCCCATAGTCCATGGGCTTGCCATACGCAGCGGTCAAGGAAATTGGCGAACTCTCGCCAGCGATCTTACTCCGGTGTTTGACGTGACCAGCGGGCGGCGCCGCATGTCCGAGCAGCAGCTCAGGCCGCTGCGGGATTTGAAGCTGCGGTTGACTCCGGAATTGTTGGACCACGAAAAGTGGAACGCGTTCTGGGACGCTCCGCTGGATGTTCCCGGACGTCCGAACACCAATTCGGATTTGCCGCGGAAGCCGGAAGAAGTCCGGCGAGCGCAAGCGACTTACAACGCCACGGGCTGTGCCGTGAAAACCGAGGGCACGCGGCTCGAGGTCACGTTCCCCGGCCTTTCCATGGGGATCTTCGCGGGGCAATTGCGCTTCACCGTTTACAAGGGGGCGAATTTGCTGCGTCAGGAAGCGATCGCCAAAACGGACGAGCCGTCGGTCGCGTACAAATACAACGCGGGGCTGAAGGGTTTCGGCATCGATAAGGTGAAGTCCATCCAATGGCAGGATGTGGCGCGCTCCTGGCAGGCGTACGAATTTGGAGGCGCAATCAATAATGACCCGGTGGCGCTGCGTGCGCGCAACCGGTTGGCGATTGTCGAAACCGGTGAAGGGTCGCTGGCCATTTTTCCTCCGCCGCACAAATTTTTCTGGGCACGTGAAATTGAAATGAATTTGGGGTACGTCTGGTATCGCAAGGACGGCGAGAATTCGTTTTCAGCGGGCGTTCGACAGGCTGAGCACGAAGAAGAGTACCGGCCCTACGGTGTTTCCGACGATTTGTGGACGCGGCGCGTAAACCAGTCGCGGCACAATCTTGGCAACTTCGCGTTGTACAACGCGCCGCCCGGCACGTGGCAGCACATGGCGCTTTATTATTATTTGAGCGCGGGCGATGCCGTTGAAACGCAGCGCAGCGTGCTGGCGTACACGCACGGGGATCAATTCAAACCGATGCCCGGATACAAAGTTGAGGTCGGGCATTTCCATACTCACTTCAATGAGCAGTTGAGCGATGCGGGCACTTTGGATTTGCAGCCGACATGGGTGCCGGTGTTCCGCAATCTCGGGATCAACATTCTGATGATGTCCGATTTTCATGGCGATTCGCACGCGGACGATCCGGGGCCGCTGCGGTTGAAAGAGCAGAAGGTTTATTTCGAAGGGTGCGCGCGCCAATCGGATCGCAGTTTTCTGATCATGCCCGAGGAAGAGCCGGACGCCACGCTGGGCGGCCACTACACTATGACATTTCCGCATCCGGTTTATTGGACGCATGTGCGGCCGGAGGGCAAACCGCTGGTGGAAGATGTTGCTCAGTATGGCCGCGTGTATCACATCGGATCGCGGGCGGACGAACTGGAAATGCTGCGCAAGGAGCAGGGATTGGTGTGGCAGGCGCATCCGCGCACCAAGGGATCTTCCGGTTATCCGGACGCGGTGCGGGAGACGGAACATTTCCGGAGCGACCGGTTTCTGGGCGCTTCGTATCAAAGCTTGCCCGTGGATCTTTCGCAAAAGCGGCTGTGCGAGTCGCGCTGTTTCGGGACGCTGGACGATATGAACAACTGGGCGGGTCCGAAATATTTGATTGCCGAGGGCGACACGTACATGAAGTTTCCCGACGACGAAACCTATCCGCACTTGATGGTGAACTACGTGAAGCTCGACCGCGTTCCGCGCTTCAATGAAGATTGGGGTCCGGTGTTGAAAGCCATGCGGGCCGGGGATTTCTTCGTCACCAGCGGTGAAGTTTTATTTCGAAGCTGGGGCATCGAGGGCGCGGGCGCGAAGCGCACGTACACGGCCGAAGTCGAGTGGACCTACCCGCTGGAATTCGTCGAGTTGGTGTGGGGCGACGGCGACAAGGTAGAACGCCAGGAAATCCCGGCAACCGATCTTGGGCCATTCGGTAATCGCCGCTTTCGGATTCCGTTTGACGCCACGGGGAAGAAATGGATCCGGTTTGCGGTGTGGGATTCAGCGGGCAATGGCGCGTTCACGCAGCCGGTGCATTTGAAGTAGTATGGCAGATCAAATTTCTTTTTGCATGCTGCGCACTAATTTCGTCACCATGCTTCTGGGGCTGAAGCGGACCGACTGCGCCATCACTTTGTTCTTCACGCCCGGAATCACGATGGACTTTCCGGCCATCATGCCGCGGTAACCGGCTTCGGCCACAGTGCGCGCATCCATGATCTTTTTGCCCTTCACCAATCCGGAGTTCTGCATCTTCCCGCGATCTTGAAAGCCGCTGGCTGTGGGGCCGGGGCACAGCGCGGTGACGGTAACGCCGGCGCCTTCCAATTCATTTCCGATCGCCTCGGAGAAGGAAAGCACGAACGCCTTGGTCGCGTAATAAATGGCCATCAACGGGCCGGGTTGAAATGCCGCCGTGGACGCAACGTTGAGAATCTTGCCGTTCCTTGCCGCGATCATTCCCGGCAAATACAGTTTGGTGAGCATCACTAACGCCGTCATGTTTACTTGCATCATGGCGAGTTCTTCCGACAGCGGCGTTCCTTCGAATTTTCCGAAAACCCCAAAGCCCGCGTTGTTCACCAGCACGTCCACGTTGGAAACTTCTCGATGAATTTCGAGCGGTGCTTCCGGCAGCGCGAGGTCTTTTGCGATCACTCTCACGATCGCGGGCTTGAGCTCAGCGGCGATCTGCTCCAGCCGTCCACCGTTGCGGGCCGTGAGCACCAGCTCGTAACCCTCGCGCGCGAAAACTCTCGCCAGTTCGAGTCCGATGCCGCTGGATGCGCCCGTGATCAGTGCTACCGGCATACGGTCACCACGGCCTGCGCCTCGCCGGACTTGCCCTCGCCCACCGGCCCGACTTTTTCGGCCGTCTTGAATTTCACCGACACTTGCTCGACATCCAGACCGAGCGTCTCCGCCAGCTTCGCGCGAATCGCTGTCCGGAAATCTTTCAACTTGGGACGCTCGAGAATCACGGTGGAATCCACATTCGAGATTGTGTAGCCCTTCGCTGCAACCAGTTCGCGCGCGTGCCGCAAGAACTGCAAACTATCCACATCCTTCCAGCGCGGATCGGTGTCGGGAAAATGCATTCCAATATCGCCCAATGCCAACGCGCCCAGCAGCGCGTCCGTGATCGCATGCGAAAGCGCGTCGGCGTCGGAATGTCCTTCGAATCCGAAGTCGCACGGCACCGTTACGCCGCCCAAAATGAGCGGCCGGCCCGGAATTATTCGATGCACATCCCAGCCTTGGCCGACCCTGAAATCGCTCAAGGCGCTACCTGGGCGGCGGCCTTCATCTCCTCGGCCAAAAATAGCTTGGCGAGATCCATGTCGGACAGCCGGGTGATCTTGATGTTCCGATCGCTGCCGGGAATCACGCTGACTTCCACTTGATCCAGCCGCTCTACTAAGCTCGATTCGTCGGTGCCCGCGAATCCATCTTCGCGAGCCTGGGCGAAAGCCTGTTTGAGCAGATCGAATCGAAAGACTTGCGGGGTTTGCGCCAGGATCAGACGCTCGCGCGGGATGGTCTGGCGAATTTTGTTGCGATGGACCTGCTTGACGGTGTCGACCGGAACTATACCTACGATTGCCGCACCCGTTTCCGCGGCTTCAGCGAATACTTTTTCCAACACTGTATGCTCGATGAACGGCCGCACGGCGTCGTGAACCGCAACCAATTCAGTGTCGGCGTTCAGCGTCGCCAAGGCGTTCTCGACGGAGTGTTGACGGCTGTCGCCGCCTTCGACCAAGTTCACAGGCTTGCCGAAAGTTTCCCGGGCGAGCAAGCCGCGCGCCCACTCCAGGTCGTCACCGCGCAACGCGACTACGATTTCTTTTACCGCCGGCGAGGCGGCAAATTTCCGGATGGTGTGCAGCAGGATGGGCGAGCCGTCGAGCAACATGAATTGCTTGCGGCTGGTTCCGGCTTTCTCGGGGGCAGTGCGGCCCATGCGGGTTCCCAGACCTGCTGCTGGTAGAATTACGGAGACCGTCATGGGAGCGCTCGCCTAACCGGCTCCGACGCCCGATCCACGGGCCTCCGCGGTTGCACCCGAAGGATTGTCCCGGGAAGAACCGTGCCGGTCTGAATGACTCTTGTCATGCACGGCGTGAACGCGATCGTCGAATCGGCCAAATATCATTTTACCGGCAGTGGTCTGCAGTACGCTGGTGACCGCGATGTCGATGGTTCGCGAGATCAGTTTCTTGGCGTTGTCCACCACTACCATGGTGCCGTCGTCCAGGTACGCAACGCCTTGGTTATACTCTTTGCCTTCCTTCAGAATGAAGACGCGCATGGTCTCGCCCGGCAGCACGATGGGCTTGAGCGCGTTGGCTAGCTCGTTGATGTTCAGCACCTCGACGCCGTGAAGCTGCGCGACCTTGTTCAGGTTGAAATCGTTGGTGACGATTTTGCAGTTGTAGACCTTCGCCAGCTCGATCAGCTTCATATCGACTTCGGGAACGTTGGGAAAATCGTCCTCGAAAATCTGGACGTTGAGCTGCGTCATCTTTTGGATCTTCTGGAGAATATCCAGTCCGCGGCGGCCGCGGTTGCGCTTCAAGGAATCGGCTGAGTCGGCCACGAACTGCAATTCCCGCAAAACGAATTGCGGGATCACCAGCGTGCCGTCGAGAAAACCGGTTTCGACAATGTCGGCGATACGCCCGTCGATGATGACGCTGGTGTCCAGAATCTTGAACGATTGACTGGAAGTTTGCTCGCCGCCGAAGAGTCCGCCGAGCGCGCCGAGATTCAACATTTCGCCTTTGCTCGAGCCGACGGCGAGGCCCACATAGGCCATCCAAAGCAAGAGCAAAAGTTGGATAAAAGAAAGCGTCGAGGAGTGGTCCGGTATGGCGCGATTGAGCACCAACGTGATCAAGAACGCCCCGCCGATCCCGATCAAGGACCCAAAAGCGGCGCCCAACAGCCGCTTCAGCGTTGTCTTTCGAACCTGGATTTCAAAAACGACAATGGCGAAACCGCATACCAGACCCGCGACCGCTGCATATTTATCCGCCAGCTCGAAGGGCCGCAAGTACCAGCCCGAGGCTGCCAGCAACAATATGAAAACGAACCGAATGATTAGCAGGCTATTCACTGAAACCACCCCCAACGAGTGGATTTCCGCACTCCGGCGCCACAAACCCACCTTACACGGTTTAAATGTGTTCCACGAGTATAACACCGATAATGCGAGCGATGTCTAACGACCGAGGAATACCAGGAATACAAGGAACACAGAGGAACACGGGGAACACAACCATACACCCTGCTCTATAATTGGGGTGCTTACATGTCCACCGGCACGAGACAGCGTTTTCGACAGATCGTCTTCATCCCCCGCGGAACGCCGACCGCCGCGATGCCTGACGCGCCCGCGGTTTCCTGGCAGCGTTTCCGGGCCTTGGGGGCCGTCACGGCGCTGTACGCATGTGCCCTACTGACTACCGCGGCGCGACATATCGCGGACACCACTGTCTATGTGCACGATATTCTTCTTTTCGACAAGGGCTCTTTTGAGCATTACCCGAACCCGATTTGGGAATTCGGTCATCTGTATTGGCGGCCCATCGGCTGGGTTCTTTTCAAGTGGTTCGGCGGACTCACTCCATTCGCGGCCAGCGGGCTGGAAAAACTAGTAGCGACCACGGTGTTGTTTTCGTTCACGATGCTATGCGGTTTCGTCTGCGCGCTCTTGTTCTATTCAATGGCTTCGGCATTGTTGGGTCACAGGTGGAAAGCTCTTCTGGTTACAGCCGGGATGCTGGGTTGCTATAGTTTCCTGAACTACGTCCAGTCCGGCGCTCCCTACATTCCAGGCCTGATGGGACTTCTGGGCGCACTGTGGGCGGTAATTCGCGCCGTCGATAGCGGCAAATTCTCTTGGCAATATGGACTATTGAGTGGAGCTTTATTCGCCTTTTCGGTGCTCATGTGGTTGCCGTATATCGTCGTGCTGCCGGGAATCCTGGCGGCGGCAATCTTCTGGGGGAAACCGGGGGCGGCGCCCATGCAACGCAGGGTTCGCCTGGCGTCGTGGGTGTTTTTCTCAGCCGCCGGGCTGACTGCTTTGGGATATCTGGCGGTAATACTGCAGCTCAAATTTTTGTCGTTCGCCGAGATGCAGGCCTGGATGCTTGCCTCCAGCCACGGATGGTCGCAGAACAAACGCCTGCTCCGCATGGTTAGCGGTTTGCCGCGCTCGTTTCTCTATAACGGAGAAGGCGGAATGGCGCTGAAGCGCTATCTTCTGAAAGATCCATACGCTCCTGTGACTTTGGGCGATTTGATCCGCCAACATCTGTGGGCGCCGATGATCTTCTACACATTTGCGCTGTGTTTGATCGGCGTATTGTGGCGCTCGCTTGACGGCCGGCGCGTTCTGTGGATCTGCCTGGCCGCGACGATTCCCGCGTTGGCCTTTGCGGCCTTCGTGTTTGAAAGCGGTTCCCTGGAACGCTATTTGCCGCTTTATCCTTTCATTTGTCTGGCCATTGCCCATGGGTTGTCGCAATTGCCGACGAAAACCGCCGCTCCCGTTGTGATACTCGCCTTCGTGCTGCTGGCCATCGCGGTCAACGGATCATCGCTTTCAAAGTCCAGAATAGACGCCGAGATCGCGCCTTCCGTAGCGCGGTTGGAGAGCCTTCGGGGCAAGGTTACGTCCGAAGGACTGGTGGTGCTGACGGCGATTCCGGATTCCCTTTACTGGCTACTGACCATTTACCCCTTTCATCCGGCAAACCGCGGGGAAACGATAGTACCTTACGATGTGATCCAGACGGCCAACGAGCGCATCGTCAGATGGCAGCCGGATTTTGCGAAGCGCGCACTCGATACGCTGAGTCGTTCGCAGAGTGTATGGGTCTCCAAAAGATTGCTGGCGGACCGGCCGGAACCGGCATGGGGCTGGACGGAGGGCGACGACCCGCATATCTCCTGGAAAAAGTTGCCGGCGTTCTTCCGGCAATTCTCGTATTCGGAGTCCGTGGGTGGAGCGGATGGTTTCTTGAAACTGGAGCCGGAGAATAAGACGAAGCTGGAAGCAGTCGCCGTTGGAATATGAAAGAAGTATGGCGCTGACTTGCGGCAGCGCTTGGCGGGGAACTTTAGAGTGCTTTCGCTAGTTCTTCCGCGAAGGCGCTGGAGGGCCCTTGCGGTCCATTCGGGGTATTTGGACGTTTATGCTTTCTGCCACCGCGCTCGCGCCGTGGAGCGGTGGTGCTGGCGGCTGCGGTTCGATTCACCTGGCCGGGGGGTCCGGGCCCTGCCGCTTTCGATTTGGGCGGCTGCGCCTGGTTCGCCCGCAACATCCGATCTTCCAGCGGAGCGCGGTCGAAACGGCGGATGATCAGGTTCATCTCTTCCGAATTGGGCGTATCGATGAAGGCGAATCCCTTCGACTCCTGGGTCTCAGGATTGCGAATCACCTTCACGTCGTCGAACACAAGGTTTTCTGCGTTTAACCAAGACTTGATATCGTCTTTGGTAACCCACACAGGCAAATTTCCAAGGAATACTGTAAAGCTCATTCTAAGGTGTCGTCAACTCCGTTTTTGGGGATTTTGCGGAACAGCTTCGCGGCAGCGATCCATGAAGCTATCTCATCGTAACACAGCGCTAACGTGGCGGCAAACGGAAAAATTGCTGTAAGGTACTGGTTTGGAAGGGAAATTATTCCGGCGTGTGCTGTGACTGGGATTGGAACGGGTTCGATATTTTTATATTAGCACGATGGCGGGGGAACGGAGAGTGGTGTGGGACGTGAAGGGGAAGGAACACCAAGGAATACGAGGAACACGAGGAACACCGAGGCGATGAAGGAAACTGGACCGATGCCGCACATCCTGCGTGGGCCGCCGATGAACGCCGATTAACGCGGATGGAAAACAAAAATTATCCGCGTTCATCGGCGGCCAGAAATTCAAAGCTTCCTAGAGAAGAGCGGCGGCGGACTAGCTCGTGAACTTCACCGGTTTCGCCACCGTCAACGCCGGATTCTCCAGCAGTTGCGCCAGCACTTTTTCCGGCAGAGGCTGATCGGTCTGGATCACCGATACCGCTTCCGCGCCCGCGTTTTTGCGGCCTAGCGAAAAGGTCGCGATGTTGATGCCATTTTTGCCCAATACCGCGCCGATGTAGCCGATCACGCCGGGGACGTCCTGGTTCTTCACGAAGGTCAAATGGCCGTCCAGCGGCGCTTCGCAGTAAATGTCATCCACCTGGATCAGGCGGGGCTTGTCCAGCACCACCGCGCCTTCCACTGAAGTCACGCCGGTATCGGTCTCCAGCTCCAGCCGAACGGAATCGGTGTGAGCGGTCCGCTTATCGTGACGCTCGGCCACGGTGAGTCCGCGATCGCCCGCGATTTGCATGGCGTTGATGGAATTCGCTTTTATGGCGAGCGAACGCTGCAACACGCCCGCCAGGCCCGCGTTGCGAACCAGGTGCGTATTGTGTTCCGCGATTTTCCCGCAATAAACCAACCGCACCGTCTTCGGATTGCCGGTCGAAAGATGAGAAGCGAAATTGCCCAAGCGCTCCGCCAAACGGCTGTACGGACCGAGCGTACGGTATTGTTCCGGGGTCAAGGCCGGCATGTTCACCGCGTTCAGCGCGATGCCGGATTGCAGATACTCCATGATCTGCTCGGCGATGCGCACGCCCACGATTTCCTGGGCTTCTTCGGTGGAACCGCCGATGTGCGGCGTGGCGACGAATTTGTCCATGGCCAGCAGCGGATCGTCCGGCGCGGGCGGCTCCTTTTGAAAAACATCCAGGGCGGCGCCGGCAACTTTGCCCGAGGCCAGAGCTTTCTGTAGCGCTTGCTCGTCGATCAGCTCACCCCGCGCGCAATTTACGATTCGCACGCCGCGTTTCATCTTGGCGAACGCGTCGGCCGATAACATGCGCTGCGACTCCGGCGTCAGGGCGGTATGCAGCGTGATGTAGTCGCTCTCGGCGTAGAGCGTTGGCAGGTCCACTAACGTCACGCCAACATCTTTTGCCGTTTGTGAAGTGACATAGGGGTCGGCTGCCAGGAGCCGCATCTCGAACGCGGTGGCGCGCTTCACCACTTCGCGCCCGATGCTGCCGAGGCCGACTACTCCCAGCGTTTTTCCGCGCAATTCATTTCCCAGGAATTTCCGTTTCTCCCACTTGCCCGCCTTGGTGGACTGGCTGGCCAACGGAATGGAGCGCGCCAGCGAGAGCATCAACGCCAGCGTATGCTCGGCCACCGAGACCGCATTGCCGCCCGGCGTATTCATCACCAAGACGCCGGCGGCGGTGGCGGCGGGCAAATCGATATTGTCGACGCCCACGCCGGCGCGGCCGATTACCCGCAACTTAGACGCTTTGGAAAGCAGAGCGGCATTGACCGCCACCGCGCTCCGCACGATTAGCGCGTCGGCCGTTGCCAGGTGCTGCACGTACTCCTTCGGACTGGAAACGACGACGTCCCAGCCTTGCTGCTTCAGGAGTTTCACGGCCGCGGGCGCCAGCGGCTCAGCGATCAGAATTTGCATGTTGTGATGTTCAAACCGCGGCTGTTTCTTTGGCCAGCGCCACCTCTGCGTACGCGTTCTGGACGGCCGCAACGCCGGTTCCAAACTTCACCGGGAAGCCGTTGGCCGCCAGGATGATTTCCAGCTCCGCGACGACCGCGAACAAGTCCGGGAAATCGAAATAGCCAAGGTGCGCGATGCGGAAAATCTGGCCCTTCATGGAGCCTTGGCCGTTGGCGATGACGGAGCCGAAGCGGTTGCGGTATTCCTTCACGATGACGCTGGAATCCATGCCTTTCGGCGCTTTCACGGCAGTCACTGAAGAACTGGGAGAATCGGGCGAGAACAATTCCAGGCCCAGCGCGGTTACCGCGGCGCGGGTTGCGCTTGCCAGCATTTCGGCGTTGGCGATCAGCTTATCCATGCCGAGGGCTTTGACATATTTCAAGGCTTCGGCGAGCGCCAGCAGTAAAGAGGTCGCGGGCGTCCAACTGGATTCGCCATTCGCGGCGTTTTTTTTCTCTTTTTTCAGATTGAAATAATAGCGCGGGAGCTTGGCGGTTTCGGCGAAGGCCCAGGCCTTGGGACTTACAGACAGAAACGCCAAGCCGGGCGGAATCATGAACGACTTTTGCGATCCGCCGATGACGACGTCCAGGCCCCAGCCGTCGATGTCCAGCGGCATGGTGCCTAGTCCGGTAATTGCATCGACCACGAAAATCGCGTCGGTCTTTTGGACGGCTTGGCCCATGGCGCGAACGTCGTGCGCGGCGCCGGTGGACGTTTCAGATCCTTGCACGAACACTCCGCGGACATTCGATTCCGATTTCAGGGCGTCGATCACACGCTGCGCGCTGACGCTCTTGCCGTATTCTTCCTGAAGCAGGATGACGTCCAACCCGAAGGCCTTGGCGATCTCGGCCCAGCGCTCGCCGAATTTTCCAGCGGAGCACACGATGACGCGGTCGCGCGGCGAGAAAAGATTGGCCACCGAAGCTTCCATCGCGCCGGTCCCTGAGGCCACCAGCGCCAGCACATCGTTGGAGGTGGCCATCACTTCCTTGAGGTCCGCGAGAACGGCGCCGTAGATCTTGCGGAAGTCTTCGGTACGGTGATGTATGTCGGAGCCCATCATGGCGTGCAGCGCTTGCGGCAGCAACGGAGTGGGCCCGGGTGTCAGTAGGCGTTGTTTCTTGATATACATGAGAGGGATTAACTAAAAGGATAGCAAACGCGATGGCTTTACTTGAACGGATTCAGACGGACCTGGTGGCCGCGATGCGCGCCAAAGACGAGGCGCGGCTGGGCGCGATCCGCCTGATTAAAACTGCGCTGAAGAAATACGAAGTCGACTCGATGAAGCCGCTGGACGAGGCCACTGAGCTGCAGTTGCTCAACACGCTGGTGAAACAGCGGCGCGAAGCGGCCGACATGTTTCGCAAGGGCGGGCGGCCGGAGCTGGCGGAAAAAGAGGACGCCGAGCTGAAGCTGATCGAGTCGTACATGCCGGGCGCGGCGAGCGACGAAGAGATTGAGGCGGCGATTTCGGCTGCTTTGGGGGAAACGGGTGTGACGTCGGCGAAGCAGATGGGCGTGGTGATGAAGGCCGCGCAGGCGAGGCTGGCGGGGAAGAGGGTGGATGGGAGAGCGCTGAGTGAAAAAGTTCGAGCAAGATTGGCTTGAACCTCTAATCGCTCTCGTGTTCATAGTGACGAGACACGAGGGGAATTCGATAAACATTCAACCGTCTAGCAGACGACGATAAGGCTAGGTTCGTTTTAAGCTGTGGCGTTCTGAATGCTATTACCGATTTGCAATCTGAACGAGTGAACCCCCATCATCGATAGCTCGTGGCATCTCGTCGTATGTCTGCCCGCCAAGAATTCGGCCTGTGCGCTTCTTATTCACTCCGCCCCATTGCTTGAAGAAGAAGGCCACGGAGGCTTGTTCGCATTGAAGACGGATCGAAGTCACCCACTCCGGGCGCATTGGTCGGGCACCTGGCCCAGATTCGCCACCCACGATTACCCAATCAATGCCACTTAGATCGAGGTTCTCAAGAGAACCTAGAAGTGGCTCTAGCGAAAGGAATTTGATCCACGCTCCAGTTTTTCGCAGGTGATCGATCCGTGTAGTGTAAGCATCAGATTCGACGCTGACGCCCATCCAAACATTGCTCGGCCAGTCGATACGCTCCGAAAACGCGAGCAGACGGCCCGACCGCTTCGTCAGCACCTGGAATTGATGCCAGGATGCCGCTCGCATCGTATCGAAGACTCGCTGTATGTATTCGAGTGGTACATCGTGATGAAAGAGGTCGCTCATGGAATTGACGAAAATCATCTGAGGCTGCTTCCATCGAAGCGGTAGTTCGAGAGTCTCGGGATGCAGTGTCAACCGGAAACCGTTTGAATAC